>JAQCAK010000287.1 GCA_027621895.1 Pseudomonadota bacterium
GCACCAGGCCAAAGCGGGTCCTGTTTGAATCCGGCGAAAATGCGTTCAGGATCGGGTTGCAGAAGGCGTATCCCAGACCTGCCGTGTTGTTCAGCAGGTCGTGGATGGTGATCTCACGCGCCGGCGGCCGTGTGTTGAACGTTTTCTGCGCCAGGTCAACGTCGACAAGAACATCCGGGGCATAGTCGATGTACTGGCTGACGGGCCCCTGCAGTTCGACCTTGCCGGCTTCCACCAGCTGCATGATCGCAAAGGACGTGATCGGTTTGGTCATCGAAAACAGGGCGTGCGGTGTATCAAGCGCGAGAGACTGACCCGTGGCGGTATTCGCCCTGCCAAAGGCACCTTGATACAGGGTATCGGTTGCGTCAATTCCCATCGCAACGACACCGGGCACTTCGCACGTCGCCAGGAAGTCGTCAATGCCAGAGACGTTCATGCGTCGCCCGCCAGGTTACGCAGGACGAACTGCAGGATGCCGCCATGTTCGTAGTAGAAAAACTCGTTCGGGGTGTCGATACGAATATCCGCGGTGAACGATGTTTGGGTACCGTCGGCTTTTGTCGCAGTCACGGCGACTTCTTTCTGGCCAGCCGCTACCGGACCGATATCGAAGACTTCCTCGCCGGTTAGTCCCAGTTCCTCGCAACCCTCGCCGCTTTTGAACTGCAATGGCAGGATGCCCATGCCGATCAGGTTGGAACGATGAATACGCTCATAACCCTTCGCGATGGCAGCCTTGACACCCAACAGGTTCGGACCTTTTGCAGCCCAGTCCCTTGAGGAACCGGTACCGTATTCAGCGCCGGCCAGAACGATCAATGGCACACCGTCTGCCTGGTATTTTTCAGAGGCAGCAAAGACTGAGATCTGTTCGCCATCGGGCAGGTGCCTTGTCCAGGGACCTTCTGTGCCCGGTGCCAGCTGGTTCTTCAACCGAACGTTGGCGAAGGTGCCTCGCATCATGACCTCGTGGTTGCCACGGCGCGAGCCGTAGGAGTTGAAATCCCGGGGAGCAATCTGGTGTGCCTGCAGGTATTCGCCGGCAGGGCTGTCTTCTGCGATATTGCCCGCGGGGGAAATATGATCCGTGGTGATCGAGTCGCCCACCTTGATCAGGCAACGGGCACCGGTGACGGCCTCGACAGGTGGCACTTCACGAGTGATGCCGTCGAAAAAGCTTGGCTTCTTCACATAGGTTGATTCCGGCCAGTCGAATCTCTTTTCCGTGGTCACATCAAGGCCGTTCCAGACTTCATTGCCGTTGTAGACGTCAGCGTATTTCTCACGGAACAGCTCCGGTGTGACGAATTCACCGATGACTTCCTGTATCTCATGACTGTCCGGCCAGATGTCCGCCAGGGTGACATCGTTGCCATCCGCATCCTGGCCGAGTGGATCACGGGTCAGGTCGAGCTGCATGGTGCCGGCAATGGCATAGGCCACCACCAGGGGAGGCGAGGCGAGGTAGTTCGCGCGTACCTGGGAGTGGATGCGCCCCTCGAAATTCCGGTTACCTGACAGCACCGCGGTGGCCAGCAGGTCTTTCTGGTGGATGGTATTCTCAATTTCCGGGGCGAGTGGTCCGGAGTTACCGATACAGGTGGTGCAGCCGTAGCCCACCAGAAAGAAACCCAGATGTTCCAGGTCATCCATCAGACCGGCTTTTTCCAGGTAGTCCGTGACCGCCTTGGAACCCGGTGCCAGGCTGGTTTTCACCCAGGGTTTGGTGGTGAGGCCCCGTTCTCTTGCCTTGCGCGCGACCAGTCCAGCGGCGACCAGCACGGCAGGGTTGGACGTATTCGTGCAGCTGGTAATGGCGGCGATCACGACACCACCGTCTTCAAGACCCTCGACGATGGGGGCGTCACTCTTCTCCTTATCGCTGGCCAGGCGCAGTTCGCGAAATTCCTGCAGGGTTTTTGCAAACGAGGTTTTGGCATCCGTCAGCAGAATCCGGTCCTGGGGACGCTTGGGCCCGGAGATACAGGGCTGTACACTCGACAGGTCCAGTATCAGCTCGGAAGAGTAGTCTGCCCGGGGTGAATCGGCGGTGTGCCACAATCCCATGGCCTTCATGTAGGTTTCGTTTAATGCCAGCTGTTCATCATCCCGGCCTGTCAGGCGCAGGTAGTCGATGGTCTTTTCGTCCACGGGGAAGATACCGCAGGTGGCACCATACTCCGGGGCCATATTGGCAATCGTGGCCCGGTCTGCGAGCGACAGTGACTGCAGGCCCTCGCCAAAGAATTCCACGAACTTGCCGACCACACCATGGGCTCGCAGCATCTGGGTGACCACCAGCACCAGGTCGGTCGCCGTGGCACCTTCGGCCAGACTGCCTCTCAGTTCGAAGCCGACCACCTGGGGAATCAGCATGCTGATCGGCTGGCCCAGCATGGCCGCTTCTGCCTCGATACCACCCACCCCCCAGCCCAGAACGCCGAGACCGTTGATCATGGTGGTATGGGAGTCTGTCCCCACCAGGGTATCCGGATAGGCCATACCGGCGTCATTGGTCATGACGCCCCGGGCCAGGTACTCCAGGTTGACCTGGTGCACAATGCCGGTACCTGGCGGTACGACCTTGAAGTTGTTAAAGGCTTCCTGGCCCCAGCGCAGGAATCGGTAGCGTTCGATATTGCGTTCGATCTCGATACTCGTATTGGCCTCCAGCGCGGCCTCGTTGCCAAAGGTATCCACCATGACTGAATGGTCAATCACCAGTTCCACCGGGACCTGCGGGTTGATTTTTGATACGTCTCCACCCAGGTCAGCCATGGCATCGCGCATGGCGGCCAGGTCAACAATCGCTGGCACACCGGTGAAGTCCTGCAGTAGAACTCTCGACGGCACAAAGGCGATTTCGGTGCTCGGCTCGGCTTTGCTGTCCCAGTTAATCAGGGCATCGATATCAGAATCCTGCACGTGAATCTGTCCCTGGTGACGCAGCAGGTTCTCCAGCAGGATTTTCAGTGCGTAGGGCAGCCGGTTCACCCGCTCGGCAGGCAGGTCATCGAAAGGGAAAATGGTGTATTCCTGATTGTTGACCTTGATTTTGGAACTCATAGTCTGGCACCGTCCTTCAGATAACTGTGCATAGGAACATAGAGAATGGACCGGCACCTGTCCAGTGAAGATCGGGTAATCAGCCTGTTGAGTCATGCGTCGACAGCCGGATACATCGGTGAGCCGGTCAGTCAGCTTGAACACGCGCTGCAGGCGGCTGCCCTTGCCACGGCGGCCGGGGGCAGTGAATCTGAAGTGCTGGCGGCCCTGCTGCACGACCTCGGACACCTCTGCGATCCCGGGGCGCCGCAGATGGCGAATCTCGGGGTCATGCATCATGAGCAGGTGGGTGCGCGTTTTCTGCGTGAGCTGGGTATCAGTGATGAGGTTGCCACCCTGGTATCGCTGCATGTGGATGCGAAACGCTACCTGGCAGCAAAGCCTGGCTATGCAGCGAGACTGTCCGAGGCGAGCCGTCAAACCCTGGACTACCAGGGTGGGGCAATGACCGCGGAACAATCCCGTGATTTTGAGACTCATCCGCTGCAGAGGGCGGCATTGCGGTTACGGGCTTATGATGATGCGGCAAAGGAGCCGGGCAGGCAGGTACCTGACCTGGGCACTTACAGGCCCATGCTGCGCCGGCACCTGGGATCGCAGCTGACCAGCCAGGGGCTCGAGGACTGGCAGCGCCGCGGTTTCCTGCATCTTCAGGGCTGGTACAGTAGCGACGAAATGAGACGGGTGACGGAGGTGACCGGGGTACTCGAAGCATTGCCTGAAACACCGGGCAAATGGATGAAGTATTTCGAATCCGCCGGCGGCCAGCGACAGCTCTGCCGGATCGAGAATTTTTTGCAGTATGAG
>JAQCAK010000288.1 GCA_027621895.1 Pseudomonadota bacterium
CCCGTTCTGACTGGGTGGTGACCTCAAGTATCGCCCTGGAAGTTGTTGAATACCTGATGGACGAAGGCAAGCCCATCATCTGGGCGCCGGACAAGTATCTGGGGGCGTACATCAACAAGGAAACAGGCGCCGATATGGTGCTGTGGAACGGCTCCTGTATCGTCCACGAAGAATTCAAAGCCAGGGGCCTGGAAGACCTGAAGCATGTCTATCCGGAGGCCGCCGTGCTGGTGCATCCGGAGTCCCCTCCGGCAGTGATTGAGCTGGCGGATGTTGTGGGTTCCACCACCCAGATCATCCGGGCCTCCCAGGAGCTGCCCAACAAACAGTTCATCGTGGCAACCGACAAGGGCATTTTTCACAAGATGCGTACGATGGTGCCGGACAAGGTCTTTATAGAGGCACCCACGGCCGGCAGTGGGGCGACCTGCCGCAGTTGCGCCCATTGCCCCTGGATGGGAATGAACGCGCTGGAGAACCTTGAAAGCTCATTGCGGGACGGCAGCAATGAAATCCTGGTCGAGGAAAGCATTCGGGAGAGGGCGATGATTCCCCTGCAGCGGATGGTCGATTTTCAGGGATCCGGTGAAATCCGGATTCGGGACAGGTCGAACCGCTGATGGCGGGGGCGGTTCAGACTAGCCGCCGTCCTTCATCCGCCAGATTTCCTCAAGCCTTTGCTTGATCCGCGCACTTTGCTGGAAATTCTGACGGACCAGTGGCAGGGCGTAGCCCAGCTGCTTGATGGCCTGATCAAAATTGCCATTCAGCACGAAAAACTCTGCCCGGGCCTCATGAACACCGGGAATGTTGTTGGCAAGCCCGTAGGCCTCTGCCAGCAGGTACCAGATGTATTCATCGTTAGGCCGTTGCAGGGTGAAGGGCACCAGCACATCCAGCGCCGCATGGGGTTTTCGGGCGGCAACCAGCGCCTCCGCGTAGTTGACTGAAAGCGGGTAGTTGCCGGGGCTGATCGCCAGCGCCTGTTCGAACAGTGCCAGTGACTGATCAGGGTTTTGCGCATGCTCAAAGATTTCCGCCTCGGCAATACGAAACGGAATGTTCAGCGGATAGGCACTGCGCAGCCTTCGAATATAGCGTTTCGCCTCGTCGAACTTCAGATCCCTGGTCAGCGCAATGACCATACCGTACTGTGCGGCAATTCGACGGATTTCGTCGCCATCCTTGATGGCAGCCTCGAAGTATTTGATGTCACCTGGAATGTCGCTGGAGGTCAACGCGCGGACACGGCTGCGCATCAGTTCGTAGTTCAGGCTTTGCGGAAAGGACTCAACCGGGTAGTTGGCGGTCTGGTTGTAGGCATCAGAAACCCGTGAACGGTTGACGGGATGCGTGCGCAGGAACTCGGGCACCTGGTTACCTGTGCTGTAGCGGTTGGCGCGCTGCATGCTCTCGAACACGTATGCCATCGCGCGCGGGTCCATGCCGGATTCGGCGAGGGTATAGATGCCAATGCGGTCAGCCTCGGCTTCCCGCTCCCTGGAGTACTGCAGCATCTGGTTCTGGGCATAGCCCTGGGTTGTCGACATGGCCGCCAGACCCGCATCGGTACCCGCGGTGGCCGCCAGAATGATCCCGGCGAGCACGCCCGCCAGGTTGACTGCCCCGGCCTTCTTGCCTTCCTGCAGTTGCCGGGCGAAATGGCGCTGGCTCAGGTGAGCGAGTTCATGGGAAAGAATGGCAGCCAGTTCGTGCTCAGAGGCCATGTGCAGAAACAGTCCGTGATTCACCCCCACAATGCCGCCGGGTGCCGCAAAAGCGTTGATGGTGGGATTGCGGATGATGACCAGGTCCAGTCGCCGGTCCGTCAGCTGGCTGTTTGAAGCCAGGCGGTAGATCAGGTACTCAAGGTAATCCTGCAGGATGGGATCATCCAGGGTCGGCGCCTGGGCCCGTATGGATTTCAGGAATCGCTGGCCGAGCTCGCGCTCTTTCTGCAGGGAGACGATCCCTGAAGAAGCATCCCCAAAGGTTGGCAGCTCCGAGGCTGCCTGCGAGCCTGCTGAAAAGGTCAGCAGGCAGAGCATGAGTGTCAGAAGTCGGATCATGGGACAGTGAAAACAGGTGAGCTGGGCATTGGGAGCGAATAGCGCGGGACAGGTCATATTGGACAGATTATCACACTGTGAGTTCCGCCCGGGTTGAACAGGCTTTTCAGCGGCAAGCTCGCTATACTCGGCTCCATGGAAACCAACGAAAAACTCGACGCCTGTGGGCTGACCTGTCCACTGCCTCTGCTTAAAGCCAAACAGGCGCTGAATCGCCTCGAGAGCGGTACCGTGCTTGAAATCGTCTGTACTGACCCCGGATCGGTTCGGGACTTCGAGGTGTTTGCGAAGCAGAGCGGCAATGAACTGTTAAAGCAGGAAGAAAGCGATGGGCAATACACGCACTGGCTCAGGAAGGGTTAGGGCATGGCTGTTGCCATGAACCTGAATGCTGCTTTTGTTCGCCGCATGTATCCCCTGCGTGTTGTTTATGTTTTGGGCCGCCATTAAGATGAGCCACTTTTCTGGTCCGTCACCACTATGATTACCGGCAGCATCGTTGCACTTGTCACTCCCATGCATCCTGATGGCAGCATCGACTGGGAAACGCTTTCCCGGCTGATCGAGTGGCATATTGAAATGGGCACCGCAGCGATTGTGCCCGTGGGTACAACCGGTGAGTCCCCGACGGTTGATATGAATGAGCACTGCAGGATCGTAGAGCACACCGTTAACACTGTCGCCGGACGCGTGCCGGTCATAGCAGGCACCGGGGCCAACGCGACTGCAGAGGCCATACACCTGACGGCGGCAGCCAAAAAAGCGGGAGCTGATGCCTGCCTGCTGGTGACACCCTATTACAACAAGCCCACCCAGGAAGGCCTGTTCCGTCATTACGAGGCAATAGCTCGGGCGGTGGAGTTACCACAGATTCTGTACAACGTGCCTGGACGCACGGCCTGTGATCTGCTGCCGGCAACGGTCGCCAGGCTCGCCCGGCTGGATCTGGTGATCGGCATCAAGGAGGCCACCGGTAACCTTGAGCGGAGCCAGGATATCCAGAAACTCTGTGGAGACGACTTCTTTATCTATTCCGGTGATGACGCAACCGCCTGCGACCTGATTCTTGGCGGTGCGGAAGGATCCATCAGTGTGACCGCCAATGTCGCACCGGACAAGAATGCGGCGATGTGTCGTGCGGCTCTCGCCGGTGAAATGGAAACGGCCAGGCAACTGGATGCCGAACTGCAGGGACTGCACCACAAGCTGTTTCTTGAATCGAATCCCATTCCCGTCAAGTGGGCACTGGAAGAAATGGGGTTGATCGAGGCCGGCATTCGTCTGCCACTGACCAGGCTGGATGATAAATTTCATGATGAACTGCGCGATGCCATGCGCCAGGCTGGAGTGATTAATTGATGCTACGATTCCTGATACCCGCGATGCTGTTGCTGCTTTCCAGTTGTGGCTGGTTTGGCGCAAGTGAAGAGCAGCGTTTGTTTGAAACGGGTTCATCGGCGCCCTCCGAGATTCCCCCGGATCTTGACCAGCCCAACTTTGTTGACGCCATGCCGATCCCGGAAATCCAGGATTATCGTGGGCTGGCCGGTCAGGAATTTGAAGTGGGTCTGCCGCAGCCGCTGAGCACCAGTTTTGGCGTCGAACAGATCGTGATTCGCCGGCTGGGTGAAGATCGGTGGGTTTTCCTGGATCTGCCCACTGCAACGATCTGGCCGCAGATCGTCCTGTTCTGGGAAGACAACCATCTGCCGGTTGCCGAGCTGGACCCCCGCAACGGCATGCTCGAAACCGACTGGCTGGTGGGTGCCAGTGGCAATCCGGATGAGATATTCGAAAGCT
>JAQCAK010000289.1 GCA_027621895.1 Pseudomonadota bacterium
CAGGTCATGAAGACCCCGGGCTTCGAAGCCCGGGTCTCACTGCTCGCGCCGGTGGTGGAAACCGATTTCGATCTGTCGACGATTGGCAGAATCGCCATCGGCCGTCCCTGGCGTTCGCTGGGCGATGCCGAGCAGCAGGCGATGACCAGCCTCCTGCATGAACTGGTGACCACCACCTATGCCTCCCGTTTCGGGGACTACGACGGTCACGCTTTTAATACACTCACCAGCAGTGCCATCGCCGGCAACCGCGAACAGGTTAAAACCGAGCTGGTCACCCGATCAGAGACGGTGGCGCTGGACTACATGCTGATCGCCACTGACCACGGCTGGAAGATTTACGACGTGGTCGCCAACGGCGTCAGCGACCTGGCGCTGAAACGCTCCAACTATGCCTCGCTGATCGCAGACGGTGGTGTAGAACGGGTGCTGGAGGATATCCGCGAGGGTATCGCCAGGAACCGGCAATCCGACTAGTCCGGACGGCGGACGCACATGACTACACAGTTACTCGCCCGCTGGACCGGTTTCGTCATCCGGTATCCGCGCAGCGTGCTGGCGGTTCTGGCCCTGATCACGATCGCCGCCGGCTGGATTGCCGTCGACCGGTTCAGCATGAACTCGGATACCGGTCGCCTGATCCGGCAGGAAACCCAATGGCGAGCCGACCATGATGCGTTCATGGCCGGGTTCCCCCAGTATGACCAGAACACTTTTGTCGTGATCAGCGGGCATCGACCTGCCCAGGTCGTTGAAGTCGCCCGGGCCCTGACTGCCAAACTCAGGCAGCGGAACGATGTCTTCCGCAGCGTCTTCTCCCCGGTCGCCGACAGTTTTGTTGATGAACACGCCCTGCTGTTCATGGACACGGATGACCTCGAAGATACCGTATCCAGGCTGGCCGACGCCCAGCCCTTCCTGGCTGCGATTCAACAGGACGGGCTTCCAGGCGTACTGTCACTGGTCCAGGATGCCCTGACCACTGACGAACCCCTGCCCGGCGGTTTCGTCCAGATGACCGACGCCCTGGACCTGGCGGCGAACCGGGCACTGCACGATCCGCAGACCCCGATCAGCTGGCGGGACGAGCTGTTTAATGCTGACACCAGCGAGACCTGGTACCAGGTCATTTTCGTCCAGGGGCGCCAGGATTTCGGGCAGGACCTGCCCAACGGCCTGATCATCGGCACCTTAAGGGAAACCCTGGCAGCTTTCGAGCATCCCGCTCGCCAGAATGTCCAGATCAGGCTCTCGGGCCAGGTGCCCCTGGAACATGCCGAGATCGAGAGCGCCCTGGACAGTGCCCGTTTTGCCGGTACGCTGGCGCTGGTGCTGCTGATCCTGGTGCTCACCTGGGGGGTGAAGTCCCTGAGAATCATCGCGGCCACCTATCTCGCCATGCTGTGCGGCCTGATCTGGACGGCCGCCTTCGCCATGCTGACGGTCGGTCAGTACAACACGATATCCATCATCTTCCTGGTGATGTTCATCGGTCTGGGCGTGGATTTCGCCGTGCACCTCTGCCTGAAATACCAGGAATACCTCTCGCCGGCATCAGCTGATACGGTAGCTGGAGACCAGGCAAGCCGGACGGCCGCTTTAATCGGCACCGGCGTCGAACTGGGTCCCGCCATCATGCTTTGCGGACTGACATCGGCCATCGGTTTCCTGGCCTTCGTACCGACTGACTACGTGGGCCTGGCCGAGATGGGTATCATTTCAGGCGGCGGCATGATCATCGCGGTGCTGGTCAGCCTGACCCTGATCCCGGCCTTTTTCGCGGTCACCCGAACACCACGACCGGGCAGCGAACTGCCCTTCTCCGGCACCCTGTCAACACTGACCGTGGTGCACTACCGGCTGACCGCCGGGGTGACCCTTGGCCTGCTGGTGGTGCTGCTGCTCATCGCCTCCCAGGCACGTTTCGACTACAGCACACTGTCACTGAAAGACCCGGACTCCGAGGCCATGCAGACCCTGCAGGAGCTTCACGACCAGGACATCATTACTGACTACTCGCTGATGTTTGTCGCGGACAACACCGCGCAGGCGGCGGGCCTTGCAGCGCAACTGCTGGCACTGCCGGAGGTCTCAGCGGTCAGGACACCGGATGACTACCTGCCGGCGGACCAGGCGGAGAAACTGCTGATTCTTGAAGACGCCGGCTTTTTCCTGGAATCCCTGTACATGACACCATCCGATCCCGGCAGCGACGACAGCGATGATGAACTCAAAACGAGCCTTAAGCAGGTTGCCAGCACTATCGAGACTTATCTTGCGGGCCCCGATGCAGATCCGGCCATGCGGGCGTCACTCATCAACCTGTCTCGCTCCCTGGCGGAGATTGCCAGGGCAGACAGGACGTCCCGTGATGCCCTCGAGCGCCTGGTTGTGCCGCCGATCCGCGCGGAGATTGCCTGGATCGGCCGGGCCATTGCTGTTGGTCCTGTCAGCCTCGCTGATCTGCCGGCAGACCTGAGGGCGCGACTCATCGACCGTGACGGCCGCGAGGTCGTCGCGATTACGCCCGCCGAGGATGTCGTGCCTGTGGACGCCATGAGACGTTTCACCACAGCCGTGATGACGATTGTGCCCGACGTGACCGGCCGCCCGGTACTGGACCTGGGCATAGGCGAAATCGTGATCCGGGCTTTTGCAACAGCCATCAGCATCGCCGTGGCTGCCATTTTCGTGATTCTGCTGGTGACACTTCGCAGTGTGGTGGATGCGGTGCTGGTTTTTATTCCGCTGGCCATGACCGCGCTGGCAACCCTGGCATTTTCAGTGCTGGCAGACCTGCCCCTGAACATGGCTAACGTGGTGGTTATTCCGCTGATTTTTGGCCTTGGGGTGGACAACGGGATACATATCGTCAAGCGTTTTCACCAGTCCCGGCATGTGGCCGAGCTGGTGAACTCCAGCACACCGAAGGCCGTATTCCTCAGCAACCTGACCACGCTGGGGACCTTCTTCGCGCTGGTGTTCTCGACGCACCAGGGCATCTACTCGATCGGCATTCTGCTCACGGTGGCGCTGGTCTGCCTGATGACCCTGACGCTGGTGTCGCTGCCAGCACTGCTGGCAGCTTTTTCACACCCTCGAGGCATCAAGGCCTGACATCAGGCCGCGCAGAACACCGTGGCACGCCCAACCAGCGGGCGCTCTTCACCCCGTTCGAGCCAGACATCACATTCCGCGAGCCAGCCGCCATCGGTTTCCTCGACAGCGGTGACCTTGCCGCAGGCTGTAATGTGATCTTCACTCATGACCGGTAACGGGAAGGTCATGTAGAGCCGACGGATCGTACCTGACCCGGCCCATTCATGGAGCATATTGACCATGTAGCTCAGGCCCAGCGGACCCTGGTTAATGGTTTTATCGCCCATGCCCATAGCTGAGACGACTTTCGGGTCCCAGTGCACGGGGTTGGGATCCCGGAGGATAGCTGCCATGGTTCTCATGCGGGCGCGGGAAACACTCTCCATCACCCAGGAAGGTATGGTATCGCCTGTCTGTGGTGCTTTCATCGTGGCCCCCTCCTGTATCGCCATGTCACGGTGCAACGTGACACCAGTGTCTCTTTATCATGAATCTCGAAAACAAACTGGATGCGGTCCTGCAACGGTTTGGTATCGTGCAGTCGCGACGCCTCGGTGATTTTCCCGGTCACCTTGTAGGCGACTTCTTCACGGATCGGCGAAAACATTTCCCAGTCATAGCTTTCAATGCCGATAGAAAAATCGCTGATGGCTTTTCCGAGTGCAAACATTTCTGCAATGCTGGTCTGTGCGCCAAGGATCGGCATGTGAAACAGGACTGCTGGATGAACCATCCCATCCGGCAGCAGTTCTGCACACGTACACTCTGT
>JAQCAK010000003.1 GCA_027621895.1 Pseudomonadota bacterium
GTATCCTGAACGATTCCACGACGTGGCCATCGCCGAGCAGCATGCGGTGACCTTTGCTGCCGGCCTGGCAACAGGCGGTGCAAAACCTGTCGTGGCAATCTATTCGACGTTTCTGCAGCGAGCCTATGACCAGCTGATCCACGACGTTGCCATTCAGAACATGGACGTGCTGTTTGCGGTTGATCGGGCGTCACTGCTTGAGGACGGCCCGACTCACTCAGGCGTGTTTGACCTGTCTTTCTGTCGAACCATTCCCAACCTGATGATCATCGCGCCCGCTAACGCGACATCGCTCAGGGCACTGCTGGATTTCGGCTATGAGCATCCCGGTCCCTGCCTGGTCAGGTATCCCCGCGGCGCCCTGGATGCCGGAGACGAAACCATCGGGAAAATCACCGGCATCAAGGGCAACATCATCCGAGAGGGCACCCGGGTGGCGATTCTCTCATTCGGGGCCGTGCTGCCGCTGGCGGAGCCTGTGGCGGGCTCGAGGGAATACACCCTGGCTGATATGCAGTTCGTTAAACCACTGGACACCGAACTCGTAGACCAGCTGGCACAGCAGCACGATCTGCTGGTCACGCTGGAGGAAAACGCAGTTGCCGGAGGCGCGGGTGCAGGTGTGGCAGAGTATCTTTCAGCCAGGGGCAACAACACACCGATACTTCATCTTGGTGTACCCGACAGGTTTATCCTCCAGGACGAACCGTCGCAGATGCTGATGGCTGCCGGGCTGTCAGAAACAGGTATCCTCGACTCAATAGATCGCAGGCTGTCACAGGTCCAGCCAGAGGGCACAGGGAAGATCGTTTAGGGTTCGGTTTCAGCGATCGCCGAACAGATGTCCGAGTTTGCCTGCCTTGGTCGCCAGGTATCTTGCGTTATGATCGTTCTGGCCCGTTTCGATGGGAACCCGTTCCGTGATATCCAGGCCAAGCTTGGTCAGCGCCTGCACCTTTACCGGGTTGTTGGTCATCAACCTGATGCGACTGACCTGCAGGTGCAGAAACATGGATTTGCAGATGGTGTAGTCCCGGAGGTCAGCATCAAAACCAAGTTTCTCATTGGCCTCGACCGTATCAGCGCCACGATCCTGCAACTCATAGGCACGAATCTTGTTGATCAACCCGATGCCTCTGCCTTCCTGGCGAAGATAAAGGATGACCCCTGATCCGGCTTCGGCAATGGTTCGCATCGCGAATTCAAGCTGGGAACCGCAATCGCATCGCATGCTGAACAGGCAGTCGCCCGTCAGGCATTCTGAATGAACCCGACAGAGCACCACGTCTTCACTGACCACATCACCGAACACCAGCGCGACATGTTCCTGACCTGTATCGGCGTCTTCGAAGCCATGCAGCCTGAACTCACCAAAAGGTGTGGGCAGTTGGCAGGATGCAACAAATGTGGCTGGCAAACGTGATCTCCCTCATCGTGGCCGGCTAGTTTATATCAATACCTGGCTGTCAGCACCATCAGCCCGGAATTTTCAGATATTTCAACATGTTGCAGAAAAGACATTCCCAGCAGTATGTCCGTGGGATGCTCACCGGCCATCACAATCGCCTGGATATTACGCTGGCGGATGTCACCGACCTGCACTTCCCGGAGCGTCACCAGGGTCGCCTCGGCCAGGTCACTCGCGGTCCTGGCCCTGGTTTTCTGGCCGTCTTCAAGCGAGATACCCAGCGACCGGGCGGTGTTCGCATTCATCGCAATGACATTGGCGCCGGTATCAACCAGGAACCGGACTGACCTGCTGTTGATACTGCCGTGGGTGATGTACTGTCGATTGTCGCCCATGGCAATACGCACCTCGGCTTTCTCGACCGGGGAAAACCGGCCACTGATATGATCAGACAGATGCAGGGTACGCTGCTGGCCCTCAATGAGCACGACAGCCCGGGTGGTATCCGCTTCAAGCAGCGTGATGTCCCCGAAGCCCGATTCTCCAGCCCGCAGGAGAACCTGCTCACCGTCAATCAGCAGCAGGGCAGCACCATTGAACAGACCGCGCACTTCTACATCCACGGCCAGAGCGGCTGGTGGCAGGCAGCAGCAAAGGCAGCATGTCACAACCGTGTTTCTAAGCAGACCTGAAAGCACATGAAACATGTCTTTATCCTCTCACAAAACGCCAGCCGACTCTGCAAGATGATCGACACTCCATGCCAGACCCTGCAGCGCCAGCAACGCATAAAGCCCTGCTATCACATCGTCCATCATGATCCCCAGGCCACCTGTGAGTTGTCGGTCAGCCCAGCTGACCGGCCATGGCTTGGCGATATCGAACAGGCGAAACAGCAGGAAGGCCATCGGCAGCCAGCGCCAGTCCGGCAGCAGCAGCATCGTGATCCACATACCCACGAATTCGTCCCAGACAATGCCGCCCGGGTCCTTCAGTGCCAGTTCAGCGGCCACCCGATCACAGATCCAGATCCCCAGCAGCAGCGCGACCAGGATGACGGCCACCTGCACGACAACCGGCAGTGCCAGCAGGGGCAAAAACAGCACAAGCCCCAGCAGGGATCCCGCTGTGCCCGGCGCCCGGGGTGCAAGCCCACTGCCAAAACCGAATGCCAGGAGGTAATCCGGTCGTCTGATCAACTGGCGTACCGGCGGATTCATCAGAAGTGCTGATATCCAGCCAGGTCTTCAACCGGATCCCCCTGAAGATCGATGACCCGGAGTCGCTCACCCGTGACACGACCTATCCGGGTGATGGGTGTCCGGGTTTCGGTGGCGATCGCCTGGATCGCGTCCGCGCGTGACATCGGTGCTGTAAAACAGAGTTCATAGTCATCACCACCAAATAGCGCCATCCGCGCTGCCTGCTGCTGACCCACCTGCGCGATCAGCGCATTCGAGAGAGGCAGGGAATCCATCCGGATCTCAGCACCAACCCCACTGGCCTCCATGATATGCACGATATCTCCCGCCAGGCCGTCGGACAGATCGATCATGGCTGATGCCAGGTCCCGCAGTCGGTGAGCGACAGTTATCCTTGAGGGCGGATTCGCGTAACGTTCTGCCAGGTAGCCATCCCTATCCCCTGCCAGCAGTCGTCCCAGGCCCTCGCGGGCATCTCCGAGGGTTCCTGTCACGAAGATGCCATCGCCCTGTCGCGCACCGGTACGGCGAACAGCGCTACCCGCCGGCACTGTTCCCATGACAGTCATGGTCAGGGAAATCGGTGCGCTCCGCGACAGATTGCCGCCAACGAGCGGCAGGCCGGCTGCGTCAAGCAGCGATGATAATCGCTTTGAAAACGCCGCCAGCCAGGTTTCGTCTGCCGCAGGCAGGGTCATTGCCAGCAGGCACGCAAAGGGCATGGCGCCCATCGCGGCCAGATCACTGAGATTGGCTGCCACGGTTCTTTGTGCAACCAGGGCTGCTGCGGACCGGGAAGGAAAGTGGACACCCTCGATCAGCGTATCGGTGGATACGCAGAGTTCATGACCCGGCGGCACGGACAGCAGGGCACAGTCGTCGCCCGGGCCGAGGACAACACCATCGCCCGACCGGGCAATAATCTTGAAGAACTTCTCGATTACCGCAAATTCATGCAGTGTCATAACATGGTCCGGAATTACTCCGCGGTCCGGAGTTCCCTGGCCAGGGAATCCAGGATCGAATTGACATATTTAAAGCTGTCCGTGGCACCAAAGGATTTGGCCAGTTCAACGCCCTCGTTGATGACCACCCGATAGGGTACGTCGAGTCTTGACCGCAATTCATAGCATCCCAGCAACAGAATACCCTTCTCAACCGGATCTATCTCGTCGTAGCCTCGATCAAGCCGGGAGGTAATCAGTGACTCCAGCACTTCCCGGTCTTCGTGTATGCCGCGCATCACGTCACGGAAATAGTCGATGTCTGCCCGTTTCATGTTGTGCTCTTCAGTGAAAGCATTCACGACACTGGCGAAACTCTCATCCATGAGTTGCGCCTGGTACAGCGCCTGGACAAGAAACTTCCTGGACCGGCCTCTTGCGGCCGCTATGGATTTCATCCAAGACTTCTGATCAGGCTGACCATCTCCAGGGAGGTCATGGCAGCATCGACACCCTTGTTCCCGGCCTTTGTACCTGAGCGTTCCACTGCCTGTTCGATCGTATCTGTCGTCAGCACACCGAACGCAACGGGCAGTCCGTGGTCCAGCGCCACCCGCGCAAGGCCGCTTGAGCACTCTCCCGCCACAAAGTCAAAATGTGGCGTGCCGCCACGAATGACCGCACCCAGGGCAATAATCGCGTCAACACCCCCTCGACCTGCTACTTTCTTCGCGGCCAGCGGCAGTTCGAAAGCACCGGGCACCTTTACAATCGTGATATTCGCCTCGGGGACGCCATGCCGTCGCAGCGTATCAATGGCACCGCTGACCAGACCATCAACGATCGTGCTGTTGAACCGCCCGGCAATAATGGTGAATTTGGCTGTCGTTGCCGAAAAATCGCCTTCAATAACTTTCATAACTTTCCCTGGATAAAGAGTTCCTGAATGGTGGGTCACCGTACCTGAGCCACAGCTCCCATAGTCTAATCACGGCGGACCAGCGTGACCCTGAGATCGGTGCCAATATGGCGGGTATCAACGATCCTGAGCCTGACAAGGTCGGCCATTCTATCAATTTCATCAAGCTTCAGTAACGACCTGGCATCACTGCCCATCAGGCTCGGTGCCATGTAGATCACCAGCTCGTCGGCCAGACCTGCCGAAACCAGTGAACCCGCCAGGGTCTGGCCACACTCGAACAGCACTTCGCTGTGTTCCCGCTGTACCAGCATCTCAATCAGTGCCCGCAGATCAACCCTCCGACTGTCACCCGCAGCTGGCAGGACGAGCTCCTCCATTGCCAGGTCCCGGCCGGTCGCAGCGGTCGTCACCAGTACATTCCCCTGCCGGTTCAACGCGGCATCACCCGGTATTCGTCCCGTCGAATCCAGCACATAGACCGGGCGGGGAATCCGGGCTGCTTCTTCCGCATGACGGATAATTAGTTCACCGGCTCTGACGGACATGCGTGGATTGTCCGCGATGACCGTATCAACGCCGGTCACAATGGCACTACTGCGGGCTCTCAGCTTCTGGACGTCCGCCCTGGCCTGGCTCGACGTGATCCACTTTGAATCTCCATTGGCCAGTGCCGTCCCTCCGTCCATCGACATGGCCAGCTTCAACCGAATGTATGGCCGGTTTTCTGTCATCCGCCGACTGTGCCCCCTGATCAGCTGCAGACCGGATTCCGCCAGCAGCCCGATCACCACTTCAATGCCTGCCTGCTCAAGGATACGAATGCCGGCGCCCGCATTGCGCGGGTCCGGATCCAGCTGGCTGACAACAACCTTTTTGACGCCACGTTCAACCAGGGTTTTCGCGCATGAAGGTGTTCTGCCTTCAAAACTGCAGGGTTCGAGCGTCACATAAACCGTTGCACCCATCGCCTGATCACCCGCAACAGCCAGCGCGGCCGCTTCCGCATGGGGTCCGCCCGCCATGACGTGATAACCCGTTCCAACAACTTTACCCTGTCGCGCAATCACGCATCCCACCGCAGGATTGGGATGCGTCGAATAGAACCCCTGCTCAGCCAGGCGCATCGCCCGGGCCATCAACCTGAAATCATCGTCAGTGAATAGCGCCTGCTCGCTGACTGGAGCATTCGATTCAGACATCTTTTTCCGCTTTATGTTTATCCATGGCTTCAATTTCCCGCCTGAACTCATTGACGTCCTGAAAGCTTCGATAAACGGATGCGAACCGGACATACGCCACATCGTCCAGCTCACGCAACTCGTCCATCACCAGCTCTCCCACGGTCCGAGTCGGTATTTCCCGCTCGCCCGTCTCTCTTGCCCGATGCTTGATCCGGTCGATGGTCGCATCAATGGCCTCCAGGTCTACAGGTCGCTTTTCAAGAGCCCGCAACAGGCCGCTGCGGAGCTTCTCTTCATCAAAAGGCTGCCGCGAACCGTTGTTCTTGATGACACGCGGCAACACCAGCTCCGCCGATTCAAAGGTCGTGTAGCGCTCACCGCACTGCTGGCACTCCCGCCGACGCCGCACCTGGTTTCCCTCGGCCACCAGCCGGGAATCAATGACCTTGGTTTCACTGTCACCACAAAATGGGCAATGCACAGTTCTGATCCACTGGTTAGGAGCGACTATTCTACTTTTTTTGACTGCCATGATGTCGGCTTTATGCAGGCTGCAGAGCATCGGCCCATTCCGTTACAATGGCGCATTTCCGCAGGGTTATCAGTAACATGGCTCAATACGTTTTCACCATGTCGCAGGTCGGCAAGGTGGTACCCCCGAACAGAACCATCCTGAAAGACATTTCGCTGTCTTTCTTTCCCGGTGCAAAAATTGGTGTGCTGGGACTGAACGGTGCCGGCAAGTCCACATTGCTGAAGATCATGGCAGGCGTCGAAAAAGAGTACCTGGGTGAAGCCCGGCCACAGCCCGGCCTGAAGATTGGTTACCTGCCCCAGGAACCTGGCCTGGACCCCGGGAAAGACGTCCGCGGCAATATCGAAGATGGAGTCAGGGAGAACAAGGACCTGATCGACGAATTCAACGCGATTTCGGATCGATTTGCAGAGCCCATGTCCGACGATGAGATGACCGAACTGCTCGAGAAGCAGGGAGACCTGCAGCTGAAGATCGACGCCGCGGAAGGCTGGGACCTGGAGCGGAAGATGGAGGTGGCCAGTGACGCCCTGCGTCTGCCACCCTGGGATGCCAGCGTCGAAAACCTGTCCGGGGGTGAAAAGCGCCGGGTCGCCCTTTGCCGCCTGCTGATGTCGAATCCCGACATGCTGCTGCTGGACGAACCCACAAACCATCTCGATGCAGAAAGCATCGCCTGGCTGGAACGGTTCCTGAAGGACTTTCCCGGCACCGTGGTCGCGATCACTCACGACCGTTACTTTCTGGACAACGCCGCGGGCTGGATTCTTGAGCTGGATCGCGGCTACGGCATTCCCTACGAGGGCAACTATTCAGACTGGCTCGAAGCCAAGGAAAAGCGCCTGGAGACAGAGCAGAAGCAGGAGGTTGCCCGCCAGAAGTCCATCAAGGCGGAACTCGAATGGGTACGAACCCAGCCAAAGGCACGACAGGCCAAGAACAAGGCTCGCCTCGCACGTTTCGAAGAACTGAATTCCCAGGATTTCCAGACCCGCAACGAAACCCAGGAACTGTATATTCCCCCGGGTCCCAGACTGGGAGACACCGTGCTGGAGGTTGAACATGTCTCCAAGGGCTTTGGCGACAAGATGCTGATCGATGACCTGAGCTTTTCCGTACCCCGGGGTGCCATCGTTGGCATCATCGGTGGTAACGGCGCGGGCAAGTCCACCCTGTTCCGCATGATTAACGGCTCGGAGCAACCGGACACCGGCACTGTTCGTCTGGGAGAGACTGTTCAGCTGGGGTACGTGGACCAGAGCCGCGACAGCCTGGATGGCAGCAAGACAGTCTGGGAAGAAATCTCTGAAGGTAATGAAATCATCCAGATTGGCAGGTACGAAACCCAGTCCCGCGGCTATGTCAGCCGCTTCAACTTCAAGGGCGGTGATCAGCAGAAGTTCGTCAAGGACCTGTCAGGCGGTGAACGCAACCGGGTACATCTCGCGAAGCTGCTGAAGAAGGGAGCCAATTTCCTGATGCTTGATGAACCCACCAACGATCTGGATGTGGAAACCCTCCGAGCACTTGAGTCGGCCATCGAGACTTTCCCGGGCAGCATGATGATCATCTCACACGATCGCTGGTTCCTGGATCGACTGGCAACCCACATCCTCGCCTTCGAGGGCGACAGTCACGTTGAATTCTTCCCGGGCAACTTCAGCGAATACGAGGAAGACCAGATGAAGCGACTGGGTACAAAAGAAATCGTACCGACACGGGTAAAATACAAAAAGCTGGCCTGACCGAATTCCCCCGGGAGGCTGCAAGGCTAGAGGTTTTCTATCGCCGAGAGCGCATCCGCCAGTCGTTTGACGGTAACGACTTTCAACCCGTCTATCGACTGGCGTGGCTTGTTGCCGTCCGGGATGATCGCGGTTTTGAATCCATGTTTGGCTGCCTCCCGCAGGCGCTCCTGGCCATTGGGCACCGGCCGGATCTCGCCGGAGAGGCCGATCTCACCAAAACAGACCAGGTCAACCGGCAGCGCGCGATCCCGGAACGATGAAACCACCGCCAGTACCAGCGCAAGGTCGCTGCTGGTTTCTTCAACCCGGATGCCGCCCACCGCGTTGACAAACACATCCTGGTCACCGACCTGCAGACCACCATGACGATGCAGTATCGCCAGCAGCATGGACAGGCGATTCTGCTCGAAACCTACGGCTACCCGTCGGGGATTACCCAGTGCACTGGAATCGACAAGCGCCTGGGCTTCAAGCAGCAACGGACGTGTGCCTTCCCAGACCACCATGACCACGCTGCCCGCTGTGCTTTCCATACCGCGCGACAGGAAAATCGCGGAAGGATTCGCGACTTCCTGCATGCCCTTCTCCGTCATGGCGAAGACACCCAGTTCGTTCACTGCACCAAACCGGTTTTTACCGCTGCGCAGGGTACGAAAACGTGAATCACCATCGCCATCCAGCATGATGAACGTATCGATCATATGTTCGAGTATCCGCGGCCCCGCCAGGGTACCGTCTTTCGTGACATGGCCGACCAGGAACAGCACGGTACCGGTCTGTTTCGCCTGGCGGATCAATTGCGCGGCAGACTCGCGCACCTGGGCCACCCCACCTGGTGATGAATCAACGGCAGAGGTATGCATGACCTGGATCGAGTCCACAACCACCACCGCCGGCTTTCTTTCGTTCCAGACTGTCAGAAGGCGTTCGCAGCTGGTTTCAGCCATGACTTCCAGTTCCTCCAGTGGCAGCTGCAGGCGCCTTGCCCGCATCGCTAACTGTGACAGGCTTTCCTCCCCCGTGACGTAGAGAGCCTTTCGGTCACTTGCCAGTCGACACATGACCTGGATCAGCAGCGTACTCTTGCCCGCGCCCGGGTTGCCGCTGATCAGCACCGCTGATCCGGGTACCAGACCGCCGCCCAGCACCCTGTCCAGTTCTCCGATACCCGTCACCAGTCGCGGCAGTTCTGCCGCGGACACATCGCTCAGTTTGCGGGGTGGTTCAAGCTGGCCGGTAAAACCCTGACGTGACGATGTTCCCGCGTCTACCGAAAGACTGGTCAATGTGTTCCACGCTTTGCAGTCCGTGCACTGACCCTGCCATTTCGCGTATTCGGAACCGCAGTCGTTGCAGACAAAGACGGTTTTAGACTTCGCCATCAACTTCTCCGTTCTGCAGCGTTTCTTCGTAACGCCGCGCTTCTCCATAACGCCGCGGCACCTCATAACGCCGCGGCACTCGACCCGTCAAACCGCTCATGAGGGTATAGGGTATGGTGCCCGCGGCCCGGGCAATGGTTTCGATGGGCAAGCCGTCACCCCAGAGGGTAACCGGATCACCGGGCGCGAATTCGTCGCCGTCTTCCAGCAGTACAGAGATCATATCCATCGAAACCCGTCCCACGATAGACCTCAGCGTTCCACCTGCAAGAACCGGTGTCCCTCCCGCAACTTCCCGCGGATAGCCGTCCGCATAACCCACTGCAACAACAGCAACCCGGCAGTCCTTTTCAGCGCACCAGGTACGCCCATAACCGATGGTCGAGCCGCGCCTGACGTCGCGGACAGAGATGATCGGAGCGACCAGCGTCATGCCCGGCCGGAGCTGCGGGTCCGGCTCAAGGCCCTCGAGCGGCGATGCGCCAAACAGCATGACCCCCGGCCTGATCCAGTGAGTGCTGTCCAGTCCATGATTCAGTATCGCCGCCGAGTTGCCCACATTCAGCGGATAAGACCCGGCGATCGCTTCAAGTCGCGCCAGCTGTTCCAGCGTCGGTCGAGGATCGGACTCATCCGCGCTCGACAGGTGTGTCATGACCCCCAGCAGCTGCTGCCCCGACAGCTCATCGCAGATCTGCTGCAGGCGTTCCGGCGGAAACCCGAGCCGACCCATACCGGTATCCACCTTGATCCAGACACCCTCGACTTTCAGGCCCTTCAATAACGCGAGCTGGTAGTCACTGTGTACAACCAGCTGCAGTTGGTACTGAACTGCTGCAGTCGCCTCGTGACCGTTGAGAACTCCCTCGAGCAGGCAGACAGGCTGGGTAATACCCGCTTCCCGCAACCTGACGGCTTCTTTCATGCGGGCCACGCCGAAGGCATCCGCCTGGGGCAATGACCGGGCAACCTGAACGGCGCCGTGACCATAGGCGTTGCCCTTGATCACCGCCATCACCTTCTTGCCCCTCGCGGCCTGGCGGGCAATCAGAAAATTATGCTGAATATTGGCCAGGTGAATCCTGGCCTCGGTTTCGAGGATCAAAAGTTGTCCGGGCAGGTACTAGAAATAGTCATCATATCCTATCGCCAGATCTTCAAACTTGGTGTACTGCCCGGCAAACGCGAGCTTTTTCCTGCCGATAGGTCCGTTCCGCTGTTTCAGGATAATGATCTCCGCGATGCCTTTTTCCGCATCCTCGTGATAAACCTCATCTCGATAAATCGCCATGATCACATCAGCGTCCTGCTCGATAGCACCGGATTCGCGCAGGTCAGACATGACCGGCCGCTTGTCGGGGCGTTGTTCCAGCCCACGGTTCAGCTGCGAGCCGGCGATCAGTGGACAGTCGAATTCCTTGGCAATGGCCTTCAGCGAGCGGGAAATTTCCGAGATTTCTCCCGCGCGGTTCTCGACCGTCCCGGACACCCGCATCAGCTGCAGGTAATCGATCAGGATCATACCGAGAGGGCCGTGCTCGCGAGCAACGCGTCTTGCCCGGGAACGAACCTCGTTCGGCGTCAGCGCCGGCGTGTCATCGATAAACAGTGGCTTATCGTTAAGCAGTGTCACAGCGGAGGTCAGCCTGGGCCAGTCGTCATCACCGAGCTGTCCTGTGCGAATCTTGCCCTGGTCAATGCGGCCGAGGGACGACAGCATCCTCAGTACCAGGGAGTCCGCAGGCATCTCCATACTGAAAACCAGGACGGGTTTACCACCCGAGATCACCGCGCTTTCAGCGATGTTCATCATAAAGGCCGTCTTTCCCATGGATGGGCGGCCGGCGATGACGATCAGATCGGATGGCTGGAGCCCGGTCGTGATTTCATCGATATCGCGAAATCCGGAGCTCACACCTGTCAGCGCACCCTTGGTCTGGAACAACAGATCGATCCGCTCTACCGCTTTGGTCAACAGCGGTCGGACCGACTCCGGGCCACCGCTGCTGGGGCGGTTGTCACTGATCCTGAAGACCTTGGACTCTGCCTCATCAATCAGTTCCGCACTGCTGCGGCCGTCCGGATTGAATCCACTGTCGGCAATTTCGTGAGCAACCGAGATCAGGCTGCGGACCGTCGCCCGTTCCCGGACGATTTCGGCATAGGCATGAATGTTGGAGGCAGTTGGTGTGCTTTCGGCCAGATCAGAAATAAAAGCCAGGCCACCAACATTGTCGAGTTCCCCGACATCTTCAAGTGCTTCGGAGATCGTGATGATATCGAGCGGTTTGTTCTGCTCAACCAGGGCTGTCATGCAGCGGAAGATGATACGGTGGTCCGAACGGTAGAAGTCGTCAGCGGACACCCGGGACGACACAGCATCCCAGGCATTATCATCCAGCATAAGCCCACCCAGAACCGACCGCTCTGCTTCTATGGAATGCGGGGGTACTTTGAGTGGGCTGGTATCGTCCAATCGAGCTGTCTTAACCTTTGTTGACCTGGGCTGTTTCACCGGCAGCGCCGGCAGACCAGAGTATCGAGATTAGGCCTCGGCTACCACTGTCAATTTCAATGGTACAGTCACGTCAGAGTGCAGCTGAATATCGATTTCGTATTCGCCCAGTTCCCTGATGGGGCCTTCAGGCATCTTGATTTCGCTCTTCTCCAGCGCCATACCCTGCGCCTCGGCCGCATCGGAAATATCCCGAACAGTGACAGACCCAAACAGCTTGCCTTCCTCACCTGCTTTCGTGGTGATGGTAATCGTCATCTGCTCAATCTTCGCAGCGCGGGTTTCAGCTTCTGCCAGTTTATCCGCTGCGGCTTTCTCGAGTTCGGCACGACGGGCTTCAAATTCCTTGATGTTATCGGCGGTTGCAGGTGCTGCCTTCCGCTGCGGAATCAGGAAGTTCCTGCCGTAGCCGGATTTAACGGTTACCTTGTCACCCAGTTCGCCAAGATTGGCGATGCTTTCAAGCAAAATCACTTCCATGACTTAGTCCTTTTGAATCGTTTCAAATCTGTTTCGAATGTTAAACCAGCTATCCATCAACGCCAGGGACGCCAGGAATGGATAAACCAGCTGAAAAAGGAACACCAGGCAGGCATACATCGCTGCTACCCAATGTCCAGACAACTCTTTTCGCGCGATCAGCCAGTGCATCAACCCCAGTGCTGTAAACACCAGGGGTACCGTCAGCAGCGGCAGCAGGTAACCCACCACGCCTGAAAACGCAAAGCACAGGGCCATCAACACGACGATCACCGCTGCCAGTGCCGGGCTGAGCCTTAACCCGTGAAACTCCTTCTGGAAGCCTCCGGGGTTATACAGCACACTCTGCCACCAGCGTGCGATCACCAGCATCGCCAGCATGGCATAGGCCTGCCCGAGGGCAAAAAAGCCCAGCAGCAGGGTTGATGCTTCTTCCAGTGATACCACCAGGGCGGCATCCACCCGCTGGAGGTATTCAACATAAAACACGGCAAACCGCTCCAGCAATCCTGCTGCCGTCAGTTCAAAAATCAGCGAACCCACGGCCGACATGACAACAGCGGCAATCAGTACCAGTTCCCATGACAGCGTCTGCCTCAGCAGCGCGGCCATCATAAAAGTGCCCAGCAGGGCCATTGCTGGCGATGGATCGCCCACGTAGTAAAAAGCGATACCCACCGGCAGCAGTGTCCACAGTAGAACCAGAGAGCCGGATGCGACGCCGTGCCGAAGGCAGACCAGCGCAACCACTGCCGTGCTCAACCAGCCCATCAGGGGCAGGGAGGCTGCGATCACGCTCGTTGCAATGGCGTGACCGCGGCTTCTCATTGCGAACTCCGCTATCGCTCGCATGACGGGAGTCTCTTACTGATGCGCATCCGTGTAGGGAATCAGCGCCAGGTACCTGGCTCGCTTGATCGCCTTTGCAAGCTGTCGCTGGTACTTTGCCTTGGTCCCGGTAATCCGTGACGGTACGATCTTGCCAGTCTCAGAAACATAGGCATTGAGGATCTCGAGGTCCTTGTAATCAATCTCTGTGATGCCTTCTGCGGTAAACCGGCAATACTTTCTTCTGCGATAAAATCGTGACATGGGTTACTCCTCCGACTCTTCAGCGTCGTCTTCGCCATCATCGTCAGCACTGCTTTCCGCGCGCTGCTCGGCTCTTTCTTCAGCCTGTGCTGCGCGCTGCTGCGCCATGGCTTCATCCCGCTCTTTCTTTTCCTTGCTCTCACGCTCGACCTTCATCAGCGGAGACTCTTCCGTGTCCGCTTTCTTGCGCTTCATGATCAGGTTTCGAATCACGGCATCGTTAAACTTGAATGCGGTGGCCACTTCTTCAAGGGTATCCAGATCGCATTCGACGTTGAGCAGCACGTAGTGCGCCTTGTGAATCTTGTTAATCGGGTAGGCCAGCTGGCGGCGACCCCAGTCTTCTGCACGATGGATTGCACCACCGCTCTGCGTGACGAGGTTAGAGTAACGTTCGATCATTCCGGGCACCTGTTCGCTTTGATCAGGGTGCACCAGAAACACTATTTCATAATGTCTCATTGAGGCTCCTTCCGGGTTAATGCTTCCCGTCGGCCAGATGGCCGCAGTGAAGCAAGGAGAAAATTGGGACGCGCATTGTATGGGGGGCGTCGGGAAATATCAACAGCCGGGTTTCAAACCACCGAACCGTGCGCCATTCGCTGCCGTGATACCTCGTAAAGGCAGATGCCCGTCGCCACGGAGACATTCAGGCTCAGGCCCTGCAGCGGCATGGGAATCCTGGCAAGAAAATCACAGTGTTTGCGGGTATTTTGCCGGAGACCGGCATCCTCTGCACCCAGGACAATCGCCACTGGCCCTTTAAGATCAATGGCTTGCAGCGGCTGGGAGTCTTCCAGGACCGTGCCGACAATCCAGACACCAGCCTGCTTGAGCTTTTCCATGGTCCGCGACAGGTTAACGACCTGAAAGGTTCGCACCAGGCTGGCACCGCCGCTGGCGGTTTTGATTGCCGCCTCATTGATCGGGGCCGATCTGTCTTTCGGCAGGATGACGCCAGTGACCCCGAATCCCGCGGCACTTCTCAGACAGGCACCCAGGTTGCGCGGATCGGTGATGCCATCAAGCAAAAGAAACAGCGGCTCAACAGCTGTTTCAAGCAATGCCTCCAGTTCGCGCTCGGTGCCCGCACCGGGCATGGCAACGTCGAGGGCAACACCCTGATCTGCGAGTTCACCCACGGCTGGCAGCTGATCCGGTGCTATCCGTTCAACCGGGCAACCCAGTTCACGGGCCAGGTTCTCCAGCATCGCGAGGCGGTCGTTCAACTGACCCTTGCGTAGCAGCAGTCGCCTGCCTGTACCGGCCCTGAGGGCCTGTTCAACTGCGTGGATACCAACGATACGATTCACTTTTTCCTGCCCCCACGGCGCCGCCTGCCTCGCCCAGACTCGGCTTTGGTCCGCGCCCCCGCTGATTGCCCGTCTCGTTTCTTCGACTTGCTGCGCTTTGGTTTCCTGGCGCGTTTAACGGATTCGTGGGTCAGCAGCTCAAGGTCAACCTTGCGCTCGTCCACGTCAACACCGGCAACCTGGACGGTCACCGGGTCTCCCATACCAAACACCTTGCCGGTACGTTCACCGACCAGGTACTGTTCACCCTGTTCGAAGTGGTAATAGTCTCCCGCCAGTGCGCTGACGTGCACAAGACCGTCAATCAGGATGCCATCGAGCTGAACAAAGAACCCAAATCGGGTCACCGCAGATATCACGCCGGAGAAATCATCTCCGACGTGCTCGCTGAGATAATCACACTTCACCCATTCCAGCACCTCGTAAACCGCATCGTCCCCCCGCCGTTCAACGAATGACAGGTGTTCGCCCTGTTGAACAACGGTTTCCTCGTTGTAGGGATAATGGGTCTCCGCAGCTCGCTTGAGCGGCGGGGCGAACCGGCGAACCTCTTTGCACGGCCGCCGATCGTGAATCACTGACTTGATCAGGCGATGCACCAGCAGATCCGGGTAGCGCCGAATCGGTGACGTGAAATGGGCATACTGGGGGAAAGACAGTCCGAAGTGACCCTTGTTTTCAGGCTGGTAAACCGCCTGCTGCATCGAACGCAACAGTGAAATCTGAAGAATCTGGCTGTTCTGTTTACCCTTAAGCTGTTCGATCGCACGCTGATAGTCACTGGCCTCGCCGTCTCCCAGGTCAATTCCAAAGGTCTGAAGGAACTCCGCTAGATAGGCGACCTTCTCTTCCTCCGGTGGCTCATGAACACGAAACAGTCCAGGAATCTTCTGTCGCGTGATAAAGCGCGCGGCGCATACGTTGGCACACAGCATGCACTCCTCGATCAGGCGATGAGCAAAGTTGCGGACGACCGGGTCAATTCGACTGACTCGACCCTGCCCGTCAAAACTGAACTTGACCTCCGTGGATTCAAAATCCAGCGCGCCGCGCTGGCGCCGGGTACCAATCAGCAGTTTTGCGAGCTCATACAGGGCCTCGAGGCTGTCCGTGTGCCTGGGAAAGCTGCCATCTGCAATCCATTCAGCGACCTGGGTATAGGTCAGCCGTTCTGCAGAGTGAATAACGCCCTCGTAAAACTGGTAGCTGCCGATCCGGCCCTGCGGCGAGATGGTCATCTCGCAGACCATGACCAGGCGATCCACCGCGGGATTCAGGGAACAGAGCCCGTTGCTGAGTTTTTCCGGCAGCATCGGTACCACGTTCTGCGGGAAATAAACCGAGGTGCCGCGCAGATAGGCCTCTCGATCCAGCTCGGTGCCGGGCTTGACGTAATAGCTGACGTCCGCAATTGCCACGTAGAGCCGGTAGCCGCCACCCGCGCGCTTCTCGCAGTAGACCGCATCATCAAAGTCACGGGCGTCCTCGCCATCAATGGTCACAAACGGCAGATGTCGCAGATCCTCTCGATGGCGTTTCTGCTGGGGTTTAACCTCATAGGGGAGCGCGTCGACCTCGGCAAGCACATCGTCCCCAAACTCGTAGGGAACGTCGTGGTTACGCAATGCAATCTCAACTTCCATGCTGGGCGTCAGGTGATCGCCCAGTACGGTAACAATCTCGACGGTCGCCAGCCCATGGAGACTGGGCTGTTCGATGATGCGGGCAACCACGATCTGGCCCTCGCGCAACTTTTTGCCCGGCTTTTCGATCAGGATTTCATGATTGATTCGCCGGTTTAAACTCTCGAAAAGTGCCACCCGATTTTCAAAGTAGACCCGACCCACCAGTTCTTTCGTCCCGCGTTCCAGTATCTCGACGATTTCCCCTTCATCCCGGCCTCTTCGGTCCTGCCCCCTGACCCTGACGAGAACCCGGTCACCGTGAATAACTGCACGCATCTGACGCGGTGCAATAAAAATATCATCACGGGACTCATCACAGACCAGAAATCCAAAACCGTCCGGATGCGCTGAGATTCGCCCCGCAAAGAGCTCCATCCGGGTTGCAATGGCGAAGACGTTACGACGGTCCACCACCAGCTGGCCATCGCGCACCATCGCCCGGGTTCGGGCCTGCAGGGCATCCCGGTCACGGGCCTCTTCGATTTTCAGTTCCTTCGCCAGTCGTTTGAAGGAGACCGGCTCTCCAATCAGAGACATTTGCTCAAGAATCGCCTCGCGACTGGGGATGGGATGCTCGTACTTGCGGGCTTCACGTTTGTAATGGGGATCTTTCATAAATAAAGTTTCGTCGATTTGCAGATTGACAGCAGTGTTTGCTGATTGTACCCTGCGCAGCCTCATGCCGAGGTGGTGAAATTGGTAGACACGCTAGCTTCAGGTGCTAGTGGGGGCAACCCCGTGGAGGTTCAAGTCCTCTCCTCGGCACCAACGACAGAAATGGCCAGCCTTGCTGGCCATTTTTGTGTCGGCTTCTCTCCTGCTGGAAGGCTGAGGTCCAATCACACGATGATCGACTGATATTGCCTGGTGGCAGCGCGGACAGCATCACCTTCACACATCAGCCTGCTTATTGATACAGGAAACTGCCACCAGCCATCGCCGAAACCGAGCCGCCTGACCTGTTCGAATTACAAAGTCTCACATTTTCATCGCTGATTTCTGCTTTAATCGACACTGCTGTTTTCGGGTGTACAGATCATGAACAAGACCCCAGGGGGTTTCTCCCACAGTACTTCAAGGCGTGGGCGCGAGGCTGGCTTCACCCTGATTGAGCTGATGCTGGCCGTCGCTATCCTCGGTGTTCTGGCTGCCGTGGCAATGCCGGCCTATCAGAATTACATCCGAACGGCTCAAATGAGCAAGGTCATTTCCCAGTATGGGGAATCCCGGCGTCTGGTGGAAAACACCTTCGTCCGCGGGATCGCACAGATGAGCCTGAACCACCAGGTCACGATCCCTACAGACACAGCCGGCTGGATTTCGATCTTAGATTCACTGAATGTCCAGGCGCCGGGTGGCGGCGCCGCATTCGTCAGCGGTGCCGGCGTTGACGCAACCGGCCAGATTGGCGTGAGTTTCACGGGTACTTTCCCAACGGACGCCGAGGTCGTGCTGGACCTGCCGGCCTACCTGGATATCACTGCCGAGACAGTCACCATCAAGGCTGCTGACAGCCTCTAGACGGCCGGGACTCGAATACCTTCCCCACGACGCCCGCCGGTTTCGCTGGCGTGTATCCCTAATCGAACAACTGTTTAAGAATAATGGTGTCTTCGCGGTCCGGTCCTGTGGAAACAAAATCCACCGCCACGTCACAGGCTGATTCGATTCTTTCAAGATAGGCACGGGCAGCTGCAGGCAGATCTTCCAGCCGCTTCGCATGAACCGTCGTCTCCTGCCAGCCAGGCATCTTCTCGTAGATCGGCGTGGGATTGTCACTGTCAGGATTCTCGTAACCCACACACAGTGACACTGACTCAAGCCCGTCCAGCACGTCCAGCTTGGTGATACAGAGACCAGAAAGGCTGTTGATGTTGATCACCCGCCTGAGCGCATGGGCATCAAACCAGCCACATCGCCTCGGCCGTCCCGTGGTTGACCCAAACTCGTTGCCGACACTGGCCAGATGGCTGCCAACCGCGTCGAACAGCTCCGTCGGAAAGGGTCCGGAACCGACCCGGGTCGTGTAGGCCTTGGTGATGCCCAGGATGTAATCCAGATCCAGCGGACCGACGCCGCAGCCACTGCTGATCGCACCCGCCGTGGTGTTTGACGAGGTCACAAAGGGATAGGTGCCCTGATCAATATCCAGCAATGAGCCCTGGGCGCCTTCAAAAAGGATGTTGCCACCCGATCGCCGCAGCTGACTCAGTTCCTCAACCACATCCCTGACCATGGGCCGGATCTGGTCCGCGTAAGCCAGAGACGCATCCAGTACCGCCTGCAGGCTGACAGCTTCCGTGTGGAAGTAGTTCGTCAGGACAAAATTATGGTATTCGAGGATCTCTTCAAGCTTTTCGTTGAAGCGCTTCTCGTTGAACAGGTCTGCCACCCGAACGCCGCGACGCGCGACTTTATCTTCATAAGCCGGACCAATACCCCGCCCCGTGGTACCGATTTTCTGATTGCCCCGGACATTTTCGCGCATCAGATCCAGCGAAACGTGGTAGGGAAGAATCAGCGGACAGCCGCTCGAGATCATCATGCGATCCCGGACATTCAGACCTGCCAGCTCGAGACCTTCAATTTCCTTGAACAGATCCCGGATCGAAAGCACCACGCCATTACCGATCATGCAGGTAACCTGCTCGTGGAGAATACCCGAGGGAATCAGGTGAAGAACGGTTTTCCTGCCATCAACTACCAGGGTGTGGCCTGCATTATGGCCTCCCTGGAAACGGACCACGGCATTCGCCTTTTCAGTGAGCAGGTCGACGACCTTGCCTTTGCCTTCATCGCCCCAGTGGGTGCCAATAACGACTACATTCTTTCCCATGGCCCTGTTCTCTCGTCCGGGTTATTTGGAAGGGTTCAGCGTCCAGCCGCCCTGTTCATTGACCAGCACGTAATCGTATCCGGCTTCGTCCCCGGACTCGACTACCACATAGCCTTCATCTCTCAGTCGCTGGACTTCAGCCCAGAGAGACAACATGTCTTTGCTTTCCTGCGGTCTGGCCAGCACGGTCTGCCGCGCCGGGAGTTCCAGCGTCAGCTGGTCTGCAAGATTGTTCAGATTGATGGAAAAGCCCGTGGCACCGCGACCTTCGCGACCAAAGACACCACCGATATGATCATAGCGTCCACCCTTGGCAACCACCTGGCTGGACCCATCTACGAAGGCTGAAAACACAATTCCCGTGTGATAGGCGTAGCCGCGCAATTCGCTGAGGTCAAAGTACACCTCCAGGTCTGCAAACCGCCGCATCATTTCCTCTGCCACAGATTCAAGGTTGTCGATACACTCAACGATGCCCGGCCTGTTACCGAATAGATCGCGGGCTCGCTTGAGCACCTTCAAGTCGCCCGTCAGGTCAGGCAGCTCACAGAGCATGTTGATATCACCGGAAGTCAGGTCGAAGGTTTCCGCGCGATGCCGAATCTCAGCCACGGATTTACGCTGCACCGCCTCAAAGAGCTGCTCCTGCTGATCGGCATCCAGCGCGAGGCCATCGACCAGCTGGCGGAAGATAGCAACATCGCCGAGATCAACATGTACCCTGTCCACACCCAGCGATTTCAGCGCATCGACCATCAGACTGACTATCTCGAGATCGCCACGCCCTGATGTTTCCCCAAACAGTTCTGCCCCGACACTGATGGGTGTTCGACTGGCCAGCATGCTGTCTGCCTTGGAATGAACGACGGTCCCCGCATAGCAGAGCCGCGCAATGCCTTCGCCGTTTAGACTATGGGCATCGATACGTGCGACCTGTGGCGTAATGTCCGCCCGGATACCCATCATCCGTCCTGTCACCAGGTCAACGACTTTGAAGGTCTTGAGATCCAGGTCTTTCCCGGTACCTGTCAGCAGGGATTCAAGAAACTCTACTGTTGGCGGGATGACATACTCGTATCCCCAGGTTTCAAACAGATCAAGCAGTCGCCGACGAACGACCTCCAGCTTCTTGGCCTGGGGAGGCAGTACATCTTCCACACCATCCGGCAACAGCCATCGGTCTACAAAGCTCATGTCACTAATGCCCTTATGACTTTCCGTCTGGCGATTCTGGCATTCAGAACCGATTACCGAGGCTGTCTGTTCTGCTCCGCGGGCCAGGGCCCTCGGGAAGCCGCGGCTAGTTGATCAGGTACAGCAGTCCTGTCCCCACCAGCATGCTGAACAGACCGGTCAATCGCATGGTGCGATCATCCACGTCTGACAGCATTCGTACCATTTCACGCCATCGTCTGGGATACAGGAACGGCACTATGCCCTCGATGACCAGCACCAGACAAAGTGCTACGCCCAGATCGTGCCACACCGAAGCCTCCTGCCAACCGCCAGGCCGGGGAAAAAGACGGCGAAACTAACCCGATCCGGGCTGTACGTCAACGTGGCCCCAGGTTCGAATTGTTCAGATACTTGAAAAACTCACTGTCAGGCTGAATCAGCAGGACATCACCCTTGTTGGAAAAGGTTCGGCGATAAGCCGCCATGCTGCGGTAAAACTCGTAGAATTCCTTGTCCTTCTGAAACGCGGAGGCATAGATATTGGCCGCCTGCGCATCACCTTCACCGCGAATCTCTTCCGCACTGCTGTAGGCCTCGGCAAGCAGGACCTCGCGACGTTTGGCAGCATCAGCCCGTATACCCACGGCCAGTTCCTGACCCTTTGCACGATGCTCCCGGGCCTCAATATCACGCTCCGTGTTCATTCGATTGTAGACCGAATTACTGACTTCCGGTGGCAGGTCGATCCGCTTGACCCGGACATCGACGACCTCAACACCCAGCTCCGAGCTGGCAACCTTGTTCAGGTTGGTCTTGAGCACGCGCATCAGCTCATCCCGCTCACCTGACACAACCTCGTGAAGGGTTCGCTTACTGATTTCGTTACGCAGACCGTTATTGATTCGTTCTTTGAGCAGCTCTTCCGCGCGACGCTCGTCACCGGAGGTGGCCTCGTAATAGCGCTCAACATCGTGAATCTGAAACTTCGCAAAGGAATCAACGATCAACGCCTTCTTTTCAACTGTCAGGAACCGCTCTGATGGTGCATCGGAAGTCAGCACCCGACCATCAAATTTGCGAATGTTGTTGATGACCGGAAATTTGAAGTGCAGACCCGGC
>JAQCAK010000290.1 GCA_027621895.1 Pseudomonadota bacterium
CGAAACCGAGGCGTTGCTGCTGGAACAGTCCCTGATCAAGGAATATAAACCGCCCTATAACATCGTCTTCCGGGATGACAAGTCCTACCCCTATATCTACCTGTCCACGGAAGATACCTACCCGCGGCTGGCGTTTCATCGTGGTGCCCAGAAGAAGAAAGGCCGCTACTTCGGCCCCTTTCCCAGTGCCTACAGTGTCCGGGATTCCCTGAATATCCTGCAGAAGGTTTTCAGGGTTCGACAGTGCGAAGACACCTTTTTTAAGAATCGCACCCGGCCATGCCTGCAGTACCAGATCAAGCGCTGTTCAGGACCCTGTTGTGACCTGGTGTCACCTGAAGACTACGCGGACGATGTCGCCCATGCGGTGATGTTCCTGGAAGGCAAGAGCAATGCCGTTATGCAGGACTACGCCAATAAAATGGAAGCAGCTTCCGCGAACCTGGAATTCGAACGTGCTGCCAACTACCGTGACCAGATCACGCACCTGCGCCGCATACAGGAAAGCCAGTATGTGGTAGGAAACCAGGGTGATATCGATGTCATGGCGGCGGTGGTCAGTCCCGGGGGCGTGTGCGTACTGGTGATGTTTATCAGGGGTGGCCGGATGCTGGGGAACAAGACCTTCTATCCGAAAATTCGCCTGGACGAGGACGAAACCGGGGTATTAACGGCCTTCCTGCCGCAATTCTACCTGGCGGGTGCCGGCGGGCGTGAGATTCCGCCGGAGGTGGTATTGAGCCACCGGGTCGACGACAAGCTGCTGCTTGAACAGGCGCTGACCGATCATGCCGGCAGAAAAGTCCTGCTGTCGGACAACGTCCGCAGCCATCGGCGCCGCTGGATCGAGCTGGCCCGGACCAATGCGGAGCAAAGCCTCGGAACCTATCTTTCCAACCGTAACAATCTGCAGCAGCGATTTACAGCGCTCCAGGAAGCCATGTCGCTGGACGAGCCGCCGGGCCGGCTGGAGTGCTTTGATATCAGCCACAGCAGCGGCGAGGCAACTGTCGCATCCTGCGTGGTTTTTGACCAGAATGGCCCCCTGAAGTCTGACTACCGGCGTTTCAATATTGAGGGGATTACCCCCGGTGATGACTATGCTGCCATGGCGCAGGCGTTGACCCGGCGCTACACCCGCATCAAGAAAGGCGAGGGCGCATTGCCTGATATCCTGTTTATTGATGGCGGCAAGGGTCAGCTGGCCCAGGCCGAGAGAGTGATGGAAGAGCTTCAGATTCAGGGTGTCCGCCTGGTAGGCGTTGCCAAGGGACCCACCCGCAAGGCCGGACTGGAGTCGCTTATTGTCTCTGGCGGCCCGGAACTGAACCTGGCTCCGGATGACCCGGCCCTGCACCTGATTCAGCATATCAGGGACGAAAGTCACCGGTTCGCCATTACCGCGCACCGAAACCGGCGCGGCAAAAAGCGGAATGAATCCGTACTCGATAACATTGATGGTGTGGGGCCGAAACGCAGAAGGGCGCTGCTACGGCATTTCGGCAGCGCCAGCCAGGTGCAGAGCGCCAATGCCCAGGAGCTGGCGAAAGTGGAAGGGATCAGCCAGGTGCTTGCGGAACACATTTATGCAACGCTGCACGACACGTAAACTAGGGAAGTAGAGACAACCGCCGGCCTCCGGCGACCCAGACAACTGATAACCAGATGATGCTCAAGCGGATCAGCACACCCAACATCCTGACAGGACTGCGTATCCTGCTTATTCCCGTGCTCGTGATTGTGTTTTACACCGCACCATCAGAATGGCGCTACCTGGCTTCCGCCGGGGTATTTTCCCTGGCGGCGATCACCGACTGGCTGGATGGCTATCTGGCCCGGAAGTGGGGGCAGCTGACGCCGTTCGGCGCGTTCCTGGATCCGGTTGCCGACAAGTTGATCGTCGCGGTGGCCCTGGTGCTGCTGGTGGAGCTACATGCCAGCGCCCTGCTGGCTGTACCCGCGGTGGTGATCGTGGGGCGCGAGATCGTGGTCTCGGCGCTGCGGGAGTGGATGGCCCATTACAGTGAAATGCGCAGTGTTGCGGTGTCCTTTGTCGGCAAGATCAAAACGGTGTTTCAGATGGCGGCGATCATCATTCTGCTGGGGGTGGGTCCGGAAAAAACCGATGCGATGATTGGTGGCTATCTGATGCTGTACATGGCCGCGGGGCTGACCCTCTGGTCCATGTACGGATATTTGAAACTGGCGTGGCCGGATCTCTCGTCTGGTATGAAGAACGACTGACGACGTCGTCGTCAGTCGTCCCGAGCATAGCGAGGGATCTCGATCCCGGATGAACCCACCAACGAGATCCTTCGCTATGCTCAGGAAGACCGCGTCGTCCCGAGCATAGCGAGGGAACTCGATCTCGGATGAACCCACCAACGAGATCCTTCGCCTGCGGCTCAGGAAGACATCGCCGGCTTGTACCTCAAGCCGCTTTCCGCTTCACTTTCACCATCATGCGTGTGTAACCCTTCACGAATGAGGAATAGGTGCGCTCCGGTTCTTCGAGGACCTCAATGCGCTCGAAACGCTTGAGCAGTTCTTCCCAGAGTATTCTCAGTTGCAGTTCTGCCAGACGATTGCCCATGCACCGGTGAATGCCGAAGCCGAACGACAGGTGATTGCGCGCGTTCTTGCGCTCAATGTCCACCACGTCGGGATTCTCGAAAACAGACTCATCCCTGTTGCCGGAGACGTACCACATCAGCAGTTGATCACCTTCCTTGATCTGTTTACCGCCAAGTTCACAATCGTGATTGGCCGTACGCCGCATGTAGGCCAGCGGGGTCTGCCAGCGAATCACCTCGGCCACCATCTGCGGGATCAGCCTGGGCTCGGCAACGAGCTTCTCGAACTGCTCCGGCCACTTGTCCATCGCATAGACACTGCCTGACATGGTATTCCGTGTGGTGTCGTTACCACCTACGATCAGCAGGATCAGGTTGCCCAGGAACTCCATGGGCTGCATGTTTTTCGTGTCTTCGCCATGGGCCATCATGGAGACCAGGTCATCGCCGGGATTTGCCTTGCGTTCTTCCCAGAGCTTGCCGAAATACTGCAGGCACTCAAGCAGTTCCGCACGGCGTTGGTCAGGTGTTTCGACGATGCCGCCCGGTTGTGGCACCGCGGTCGCCACATCCGACCATCGGGTCAGCTTCCTGCGGTCTTCGTAGGGGAAGTCAAACAGTGTTGCGAGCATCCGCGTGGTCAGTTCGATGGAAACCGTGTCCACCCAGTCAAACGGTTCGTTTTCCGGCAGGGAATCCAGAACGCTGGCGGTCCGCTCGCGGATCAGCGGCTCCAGTTTGGCCAGGTTGCTGGGTGCAACCACACCGGTCACCGTCTTGCGCTGTACATCGTGAACAGGTGGGTCCTGGGCAATGAACATGGTGACATTCAGTGCGCCCTCGGGCAGTTCATAGCCGACCGGAAATCCCAGGGTAATGCCATGAGCCGATGAAAAGTTCTGCCAGTCGGAGTCCACAGCCTTGATGTCTTCATAGCGGGTGAGGGACCAGAACCGGCCTGCAAGTTCAGTCTGGCTGAAATGGACAGGGTCTTCCTCACGAAGTCTTTTGAAGTAGGCCTGCCAGCGATCCTCACTGAACAGGCGAGGCCAGACCGGATTAAGCTCATCCAGGTTGATCTCTTCCGCTGGCGGTATTCTGCCGGTTTTGGGTGCCTCGGAATCACCCGGCATCCGCGGTGCTGGTGGTATGTCTTTGCCAGTAGTGATGGCTTCGCTCATGTTTTCCCCTCAATTTTTGTCGATTTACAGCCTTTCCCAGCGCTTTTTGTAACATATTTTCCAATCGATTAGATGTCGACAACCT
>JAQCAK010000291.1 GCA_027621895.1 Pseudomonadota bacterium
TAGACGTCCATTAAGAGCCCTCAGCGCTGCTCGGACACATCGAGAGGGACCTGAAAACCGACAACAGGATACAAAAGCTACGTAGACGTCCATTAAGAGCCCTCAGCGCTGCTCGGACACATCGAGAGGGACCTGAAAACCGACAACAGGACACAACCGTCAGGTAGACGTCCATAAAGAGCCCTCAGCGTTACTTGGACATCCCTCCCAGCTCACTTCTTCAGCCAATATTAGACACACGCAGCAGATGCTTCAGATCCCTCAGCATCGGCTTTCCGGCCTTGTCCGGCGTGAAATACATCATGATGTTCCCGTTGGGATCCATCAGGAACAGTGCCGGACCCTGCCAGACTTCGCGCAGGGCGGCATCTGAGCCGCCAACAACTCGAACATCACGGTGCTCCTCGTGGAGCAGGGTGCGCAATGCGGGTGAAACTTCCTGTACAAGCAGGGCCCGGGCGACCCGGGAGGATTCCTTGCCCAGTCCGGCTGTAATCTGTCTGGACAGGTATAGAAGTTCCTCGCAGCTCTGGTCACAGTCATTGGTCACTGGCAGGATCAGTAACCAGCGATCATCTACATCAAGTTCCGTGCTGATTTCCCCGGCGGCCAGCGGCGGCATAATCAACTGACCCTGGTTTGTCGTGCTGTCCGGTGCCCACTCGGGCAGGAAGAAATAGGCTAGATACGCAATGAATATCGGGAAAAATGCGATCGAGATGATGACCAGCAACTTCATGCGTGATCGTGACAGGGCAGCAGGATCCGTTGTGCCGGACACAGGCTCGTTCATGTTGACTCCTTTTTTCTAAAGCTGAAGAACAGCCAGGCAAGCGAAATCGCGAAGGCCATCGCAAACCACTGAATTGCGTAGCCGCGATGCTGTACCGGCTGCATCACCACGTCAGGCCAGTATCTTGGCAGCGCACCGGCCTGGTTGGCATCCAGGCGCACAACACCCGGGAACACGTCCAGACCCGCGGCTTTCAGCTGCGCCAGGTCAATCGACTGGACGATCCGGGGATATCCGGGATCCTGGGTGCTGTCACCCAGCAACAGGGGCTTCCCGGGTTCACGAATCAGTCCGGTAATCTGCTGCTCGCCAGTTACCGGCGGGATATTCGGTAACTCATCGCGAGTGCGCTTTATCGGTACAAAACCCCTGTTAACCAGGAAACTCCGCCCTGATGATTCATGAAAGCGCTGCACGACCTCAAAGCCCACCTGTCCTTCAAATACGCGATTGTCCTGCAACAGGATGACTGCCGGGTCATATTCTCCGACAAGGCGAACCGGCCGGCCGATCCAGTCCTCCCGGGTTGCCAGCTCATCGGCTGTCATTGGGTCCGCGTTTCGAAGCTCCTCCCGTTGTGCCAGCAGTTCGCGCTTTTCCTTTTCCCGGTCGAGCTGCCAGAGTCCCAGGTTCATGAAGATGACCAGGAAAACGAGACAAAACAGTGATATTTTCCAGTTAAACCTGAAATCCATCGTCCTGTCCTCTTCCTGACGCGTATACTGCTTTATCGACACGCTTTTCAGTAGAAACGTCCGACATGTGGTTAAAGGTCATCATTGTTATCCTGTTTATCGCCAACCTGATCGCATTGGGCAGCGCCTTTGTGACCCTGATTAAAGATCAGGGGCGGGGCGGCAAGCGTACCGCCAGGCTACTGCTCGTCAGGGTTTCCCTGGCGGCCGCGCTTCTGCTGGTGATCGCTTTCGGCTTTTATACCGGCCAGCTCGGCGTCGACGCTCCCTGGTCCGGTCGATTCTGACCCTCCAAAAAGAAAAGGTCCCTGACGGGACCTTTCTCTGTTTTCCTCGCTGGCGCCTTTCCTGACGCTGGTTCAGGGCGGCGCCGACTGTTGTCTTTCGGTCAGGATCCCAGCACGTATACAAAGACGAACAGGCCCAGCCACACCACGTCCACAAAGTGCCAGTACCAGGCTGCAGCCTCGAATCCAAAGCAATCATCAGCGGTAAAGTGTCCCTTGATCGCGCGACCCAGCATGACAATCAGCATGAAGGTACCCAGTGTGACGTGTGCACCATGAAAGCCGGTGAGCATGAAGAAGGTCGTTCCAAAAATACCGGAACCGAGTGTCAGACCGAGCGCCGTGTAGGCGTGGTAATACTCATATCCCTGGACAACCAGGAAGATCAAACCCAGTGCAACAGTGGCACCAAGCCAGTTGACCAGCTTCTTGCGATTACCTTCCTTAATCCCGTGGTGTGCAAAAGTCACTGTGAAGGAGGATGACACCAGCAGAATGGTGTTCAACAGCGGCAGTCCCCAGGGGCTGATTGTCTCAGTCGGCCCGGGAAACTGTTCCGGATTCGGCGTGTTCAACAGCGGCCAGTGGGGCTCATAGTTGGGCCACAGCATATCTGAAGGACCCCGGTCACCGACGCCACCAATCCAGTCAACAACAAACACCCTGATGTAAAAGAGTGCGCCGAAGAATGCCGCGAAGAACATGACCTCGGAGAAAATAAACCAGCTCATGCCCCAGACAAACGATCGGTTCATCTGGTCGCTGTAAAGCTTCTCGTGGTTTTCACGAATCACCGTGCTGAACCAGCCGAACAGAGTGGCGGCCATCACGAAACTACCCACCAGGAAGACGATCTCGCCAAAGCTGCTGTCGACCCCCTGCGTCATCTCATTGAACATGTTGCCCATGCCGTAGACCGTCAGGAATATCCCCAGCGATGCGAATATGGGTAACTTGCTGTTATGAGGGACGTAATACTCTTGGTAACCGTCTTGAGTGGACATAAGTTTCTCCAAAGTCCGATTGTTCTAATTCTTGCAGGGTGCTAGTTGGCTGCCAGCGCGCCCACCTGTTCTGTTACATCGAAGAGCGTGTAAGACAGGGTTAATGTCGTAACGTCCTTCGGAATATTACTGTCGATGATGAACCTGAGCGGCATGTTCATCTCCCCGCCATCTTCCAGCTGCTGCTGCTCAAAACAGAAACACTCCGTCTTGTGCATGTACTCCGCTGCCCGCGCCGGACTGACGCTGGGAATGGCCTGCGCGACCATTGTCCTGTCCGTCACATTGTGGACATAGAACTCCGCGAACTGCATTTTCCCAGGGTTCACTTTCATCGTGCGAACCACGGGACGAAACTCCCAGGGCATATTTGCGTTGTTATTGGCCAGAAACTGAATCGTCACCAGGCGATCCTCGTCGACCACCTGGGTATCTGCGCCGGTATAGGCTACCTCGGAAGTCTTGCCGTTCAGTCCCGTTACTTCACAAATCAGATCGTAAAGCGGCACCATCGCAAAACCAAAGCCGAACATGCCGACAACCACCAGAAGCAGTTGTCGGACTGTTTTCGCTGGATTAACTTCCCGTTGTGCCATCTCTATTAACCGTGCGCTTCAGCTGCATCAACTTTCGGTGGTGTCGTGAAAGAGTGATAGGGCGCAGGTGAGGGAATGGTCCACTCGAGCCCATGAGCTCCTTCCCAAACACGATCCGTCGCCGGCTTGCCGCTGCGGATGGTCTGAATGATGATGAACAGGAACAGCAGCTGGCTGAAACCGAACAGGAAGGCACCGCAGCTGGAAACCATATTCCAGTCAGCAAACTGCATGTTGTAGTCCGGTATCCGACGAGGCATGCCTGCCAGACCAATAAAGTGCTGCGGGAAGAAGGTGATATTCACCCCAATAAACGAGAGCCAGAAATGGGTTTTACCCAGGGTCTCGTTGTACATTTTGCCTGTCCACTTGGGCAGCCAGAAGTAGACCGCCGCCATAATCGAGAAGACCGACCCGGGCACCAGTACATAGTGGAAGTGAGCCACCACGAAGTA
>JAQCAK010000292.1 GCA_027621895.1 Pseudomonadota bacterium
AAGTTTATTTTTAAGTGGTTGGTATTCATGTGGTTTCGCTACTTCTTCTTTTTCCGGTTCGCCACGTGGATTGCATGGCCTGACACACTGAGCGCGGCTTCATGCAGACCCTCTGAGAGCGTGGGATGGGCAAACATGGTCAAACCGAGGTCCTCGGCGCTGGCGCCAAACTCCATTGCAATCACCGCCTCAGCAATGATCTCGGAGGCATGGGCACCGATGATGTGTATGCCCAGCACGCGGTCCGTTTCACTGTCGGCAATGACCTTGAACAGGCCAGCGGTGTCGTTGCTGGCCATGGCCCGGCCACTGGCCGCCATCGGGAAACTGCCAACTTCATACTTTTCACCGGCGGATTTCAGCGCCTGCTCGGTCTGGCCCACCCAGGCAATTTCGGGGTGAGTATAGATGACTGAAGGCACCAGGTCGTAATTAACGACCGGTTGATGCCCTGCTATGCGTTCTGCCACCATGACACCTTCTTCCATCCCCTTGTGTGCCAGCATCGGCCCACGGACGACATCACCCACGGCATAAACACCGGGCGCATCGGTCAGGCAGTAGTCATTCACATAGATAAAACCCCGCTCATCGAGGGTCACGCCCGAATCACCGGAAAGTAATTCCTCGGTATAGGGTCTGCGGCCTACCGCGACGATGATCTTGTCAAAAACCTCGGTCTTTTCACCTTCGGCGTCGGTATAGGAAACGGTGACCTTCTTGCCCTTGATCTCAGTGCCCGTAACCCGGGCACCCAGGCGCACATCCATGCCCTGCTTCTTGAACTGTTTCGCTGCTTCTTTCGCGATCTGCTGGTCGGCAGGCGGCAGAAAATCTTCCAGTGCCTCGAGCAGGACCACCTCTGAACCGAGGCGGCTCCATACACTGCCGAGTTCGAGACCAATGATTCCTGCACCGATGACACCCAGCTTTTGGGGCACACTGGTAAATGCCAGGGCACCTGTGGAATCCACAATGAGGTCATCCGTCAGCGGACAGGGTGGAATCTCAACCGGCACCGAACCTGTTGCAATAATGACGTGCTCGGCGGTCAGATCCTCGATTTTGCCGTCATGGGCAGTAAAGGTCACTTCCCTGCCTGCACCCAGCCGAGCCTTGCCTTCATAGGTGGTGACACCGTTGGATTTCAGCAGTCCGGCAACACCTTTCGTCAGGTTACCGACTACTTCCTCTTTCTTGCGGATCATTGCAGGGACATCGGCCTTGATGCTGCCGATCTTTATCCCGATCTCATCAAAGTGATCACGCGCCTCAACAAACTTGTGAGAAGCCTCGAGCAGCGCCTTGGATGGAATACAGCCCACGTTCAGACAGGTGCCGCCATAAGCCGGCTCTCCTGCCTCATTCAGCCACTTCTCAATAATCGCCGTGTTAAGACCGAGTTGAGCCGCACGAATTGCAGCATGGTAGCCGGCGGGGCCGCCCCCAATGACAATCACATCATAGCTAGTTGCCATATGCTTTTACTCTCAGATATCCAGAAGGATCTTCGCCGGTTCTTCCAGGAAGTCCTTGATTGTGACCAGGAACCTGACCGCTTCCTGACCGTCAATTAGACGATGGTCATAGGATAATGCCACGTACATCATCGGCCTGATAACCACCTCGCCGTTAATTGCCATGGGGCGCTCCTGGATCTTGTGCATACCCAGGATACCCGTCTGCGGTGGATTCAGGATGGGCGTCGACAACAGCGACCCGAATACACCGCCATTGGAGACAGTAAAGGTCCCGCCGGTCATGTCGTCGATGCCCAGCTTGCCTTCCTGGGCCTTCTCGCCATATTCCCTGACCTGGTCTTCCAGTTCTGCCAGGGTCAGGCTGTCTGCATCCCGGATCACAGGCACAACCAGGCCACGGGGCGAACCCACGGCAACGCCAATATCCTGGTAACCGTGATAGACAATATCGCTGCCATCGATCGAGGCATTCACCGAGGGGAACCGCTTTAATGCCTCGACGCTGGCCCTGATGAAAAAGGACATGAAACCAAGGCGGGTACCGTTATGGACCTTGGCGAAATCGTCCTTGTAGCGGGAACGCAGGTCCATGATGGCCTGCATATCGATTTCGTTGAAGGTGGTCAGCATGGCTGCAGTCTGCTGCGCTTCGACGAGACGTCGCGCGATACTGGCGCGCAGCCGGGTCATGGGAACGCGCCTTTCGATGCGATCACCCTGGGGTTCGACAGCGGACTGGCGAGGCGGCGAAGCACTAGCGCCTGCCGTTTCAACAGGATGCTTCACCTGTCCCTGGGCCTCGGCAACGGCCTTGAGCACATCTTCCTTGGTCACCCGACCACCCTTGCCCGTGCCTTCGATGTGGGTCACGTCCAGGCGGTTTTCCTCTGCCATTTTCCTGGCAGCTGGACTGGCTATGGTTTCATCGGATGCTTCACTGGTCTCCGCGGGCACGGTTTCAGCTGCCGCGGGTTCGCCGCCTGCTGGCGCTGCGTCAGCAATCTCACCGGCCTCGAACTCACCAAGCAGTTCCTCGGCAAGTACGGTTTCACCCTCCTGCTTGTGGATGGCGGTCAGTTTGCCATCAGCGGGAGCGACCACTTCAAGGACAACCTTGTCGGTCTCGATATCGACCAGAACCTGGTCGCGGTGAACGGATTCCCCCACCTGGACATGCCAGGTGGCGACTTCACCATCGGCAATGGATTCCGGAAACTGTGGAGCTTTAATTTCTACCATGGCTTAACCCTCGTCGGTTCCATAGAGCGCGTCGAATACCAGCTTGTCCTGCTGTCTGACGTGCAGCGACATGTACCCTGCAGCAGCCGCGGCAGAGGCGTCGCGACCCGCGTAGGCGAGATAAAGACCCGGGAATGGTCGATGGATCACCCGGCGCATGTGATGCTGGCTTGAATACCAGGCTCCCTGGTTCATGGGTTCTTCCTGGCACCAGACTGCATGCTTGATGTTTGGATAGAGTGACAGCATGTCTCCCATAGCCGCTTCCGGGAAGGGATACAGCTGTTCGATGCGAACAATGGCCACATTCTCCAGCGCGTCTTCAAGACGCTTCGCATCCAGGTCGTAATAGACCTTGCCGCTGCAGAAGATGATTCGGTCAACAGCCTTGTTGTCCTTGACATGGTCGTCGCCGATCACCGTGCTGAAACCGCCTTCGCAAAGATCTTCCAGGGAAGAAATGGCTTCCTTGTGACGCAACAGGCTCTTGGGTGTCATCACAATCAGCGGTTTACGCAGGGGGCGAATCGCCTGGCGACGCAGCAGGTGATAGATCTGCGCGGGCGTGGTGGGTACGCAAACCTGCATATTGTGTTCTGCCGACAGCTGCAGGTAGCGCTCCAGTCGTGCAGAGCTGTGTTCCGGCCCGGCACCTTCATAGCCGTGGGGCAGCAGCATGGTGAGGCCCGAGAGCCTGGCCCACTTGTGCTCACCGGAAGAGATAAACTGGTCAATAACCACCTGTGCGCCGTTGGCAAAGTCACCAAACTGCGCTTCCCAGATCACCAGCGTGTTCGGGCTGGTGCCGGAATAGCCATACTCGAATGCCAGCACGGCCTCTTCTGACAGCAGCGAGTCGTAAATGTAGAGCTTGTTGTGTTCCTGCTCCAACTGGGTCAGGGGAATGTAGCCCAGACCCTGCTTCTGGTCATGCAGTACCGCGTGACGATGGGAAAACGTACCCCGTCGCACATCCTGTCCAGTCAGCCTGATGCTGTATCCCTGGTCGAGCAGCGTGGCGTAGGCCATGATTTCACCAAAGCCCCAGTTGATGGCCATGGCTCCCGCACCCATTTTCTTGCGGTCATCCATGATCTTCGACACCTGGC
>JAQCAK010000293.1 GCA_027621895.1 Pseudomonadota bacterium
TCTGGCGATTTCTCTACCTGGAAGCTGCCGCCGGACAGAAAGCGGGATAGCGGGGCACAAAGCCTCTGCCAGGTCGCCTGCTTCAACCCGGCGTATCGATGCTGCCGCTGATACCGTGAGTCCGGATATCGCCAGCCCCCTTGTTCCTGATCACCAGGTCGCCCCCGACGTCGTCGATGGTGACGCTGCCGGAGCCATCGGAGTGGATGCTGACAGCGCCGCGAACGGACTCGATCTTGATATCACCGGCGCCGTCCCTGCCAATCGTGACATCCTGCTCCACGTCATCAATGTCGATGTCGCCGGAGCTGTCCCGGTCGATCACAACGGCTCCGGACACGCCACTGATCTCGATGTCGCCGGAACTGTCACCGGGAATCTCAACGTCGCCGCTGACTTCACGAATATCGATGTCGCCGGAACTGTCCGTGACATTGATCTTGCCGGCAACGCCGCGAACGCCGATGCGGCCGGATGAATCGCGGATCGTCAGATCCGTTCTGGCATTGCTGACCTTGATATCGCCCGATGAGTCTTCAATCGACAGGACCGAAACATCGCTGACATGGATATCGCCGCTGGAGTCTCGCAGGCGCAGGTTCAGGCTCGCGGGCAGTGAGAACTCGATATCCATGGTGGCATACCAGGGGTCAAAGTTTTCCTGGTGATAGGGAATAATGGCGATCAATGTGAGTTTGCCGTCACTGGTCAGGATATCCAGGTCCATCATGTCGAGGTTTGCCTGGCTGTCGGTACAGACCCTGCCCCCAGAAATGAATCTGGTCATCGGCAGAGGCCGTGACCTCCAGTTCACCTGCCAGGGCCCGCAATTCTACCTCGGTGAACTGGTCTGCATCGAAGCGCTTCTCGATGGTCTTGGTCAGGCGACAGTTGTCCGCAGCCACCGCGCCGCTGAGGCACAGTGTGAAGACCAGCATCGTGTGACGGATCAGGGGGTGTTTCATATCGCGTATTCCTGCCAGGTAGTGCAGGTAGGACGTCGCAGCCGTTGAATAGGTTTAAACCGCCTGTCCGGAGATGGCCCGGTTGTATCGCTGCAGGTTGTTGACCCGGATCAGCAGCTGGATTTCGCGGACATATTCCTGACCACGGGCCGAATACTTCTCGAGTCCTTCCGCCAGGGCCAGACCGCTGATGTGCTGTTCACCGGCACGGGATTCTGCCCGGATCTGGCGCAGCAGCCGATAAGCGCCATGGGTATTGATGGTGTGAACGTAAGCGTCGACGCTGTGCTGTACAGAGCTGTAGCTGGCGACTTCATGGGTCAGCCCTTCATCACGGTCGAGCGGCTCAAGACCGCAGCCCTTGGAGAAGCACCAGACGCCGAACATGTTGTTTGCCTGTCTGGCGAATCGTGAGGTGCCCCAGCCAGACTCATTGGCGGCCTGTGCCAGTACCAGCGATTCAGGTACAACATCGACCTTGATCAGCAGCTCGTCCAGCTGGGCTGTGACGGCCTGTCGCCTGCTGACCCGATAACGGCTTGCCAGGGCGGCGACCCTGTCGCTCGCGGCTGAGTCCAGGTGCCCGCCGAGTCTTAGCTGGTCTCGATAACCCAGCAGTTCATGGCGGATGCTTCTGATCCTGTCGTTGCTGACCCGAATCTTGGGCAGCATGTACTCGAAGAAAGCCTGCTTTTTCTGATTCACATCGGCGTAAGTGGAGAAATCAGGCAGGGGTTTTGGATGGTAAGCCTCTGTGTGAGGCTTTTGCGTTGCTTGATCCGGCAGGATGTCATTTGCGCGCTCGGCCTGCAGTTCTGCGGCCGGTGTAGAAAGTTCGATCGATTCAGTCGTGCCTGTTGCAGCGGAAGACGGTTGGGTGAATTGACCCAGGGCCAGCCCTGAGGCTAGTGCCATACCCAGCAGCGATAGCATGAGCAGGTCAAACTTTGTCATCAGGATTCTCATCTGACGCTTTCTCCCTTTTTCTTCGACTTCAGCGTTGTGTTTTTGTGGTGGATGTTGCGACGCACAAAAATGAACTTTTGTTCATTCTATCCATAATCCCTCCATTATCAAGCAGTAAATCTGCAGGTTCCTCGAGTAACAGTGGACGATTTGCAGCGCTTGAGCTGTCCATCGGATCACTTCGGCAACCCTTCAGCGTAAAATGGACGGCAGTCAGACCCCCGGAAAGTCACTTGATGAAGATCAGGCAGCAGGTCATGGTGCTCTACCTCGCGAGTTCTGCGCTCGACGCGCCAGTCGTCGCCTGGGCCTTTTATGACGGTACCGGCAAGGAACACCACATGGCGGGAGACCAGGCGATGCCACCCTACAAAACAGGTCTTCATGCGCTGCGCGATGGCTGGAGACTGATCCAGGCTTCACCACTGGTATCCCATGAGGGGGGCCAGGAATTTCGGACCGACTACCTGAAATACGAGTTTTTCTTTGAAAAACTGGTGGAGACAGACCAGTGATGCGATTGCTGAGTTCAACGGACATGGCTCATTTCGCCGCCCGGGGATTCCTGCGATTTGACGGGATTGTCCCAGCGGATATTAACCAGCAGTTTCTTGACGAGGTTGGTGACGTGCCCGTTGATGAAATCGCGTCGCCTGCCGAACACTACGCCAGGGTGATGGCTCGAGGTTCCATTCCTGTGATTCCCGCGGGTCAGCCCCTTAAGCAGGCCTATCCAGAAGGTGGTGCTGTACACCGCATGCTCTGCCTGCCAGAGGTGGCCGGTGCCATCCGGTCACTGGTGGGGGACAACCCCGGATTCGACCATCATTTTCTGCACATTACTTTTCCGCCGGCCTTCTATGGTGATGACATGCCGCGTGCACAGCATACTCACCAGGATTCGACGATTGATCCCAGGTCGGCGTTCGACATCCAGATCATGTACTTCCCGCACGAGGTGACAGCCGACATGGGTGGTACCCGGTTTGTACCGGGTTCTCACCTGAGACGGGTCAGTGAGGCGGCGATCAGTCGCTACCAGAATATTGCGGGGCAGCAGCATGTCGTGTGCCCGGCAGGTACGCTGCTGATCATGCATATGGGAATCTGGCACGGGGGTGGGGCCAATACGTCACACCGGGTGAGATACATGTTCAAAATCCGGATGTATCCCACGCAAAGACAGGCCAGGCTCTGGGATATCAGCGATCTGCCGGACGAACATTTTCAACAGCGGCCGATATTCTGGACCGGTGGTGCCCGCGACCCGGGGGATATCCATACGATCCTGACGCAGCCGGAACCCTGGTTCGAGATGGACACCAGCCGGCTCGAGTACATTAACCGCATCAGGTTCTGGCGCTACCTGCTCGGTGATGAGCAGTTTGATGCTGACTTCTGGCTGACTCGAATCGAGAATGAGTTCTGATCAGCGCTGATTCAGCACGGACGCAGGCGCACCCAGCCTGATTCCACGTCAGACAGGCCGCTGTCATAGCCGGACTCACCCGGCATGATGAGATCCCGGGTCTCGGGATGTACCCGCACCTGCTGGTCCACAGGGTTCTTTTCGACAGCTGCGATGACCTGGTCTGCGTTATCGAAAGCTGCCAGGTTTCTTACCATTCGCAGCGTCGGGGTCATCAGGGTCATGTCGCCGGCCTCGTGCCTGGCCAGGATATCGGCGGGCGCTAACCAGTCTGAGTTCACCAGTTCGCCGTCATCGTGCAGCGGGACCTGTTCACTGGGAATTCTGGCGATAAAGAACCGGGCGTCGAATCGCCTGGGCGACCCCAGGGGTGTAATCCAGCGAGCGACGTAGTGCATCTGGCCCACGTCCGCCAGCAGGTTCTCTGCTTCAAGGATGCTCTTCAGGTCGATCTGCTGGG
>JAQCAK010000294.1 GCA_027621895.1 Pseudomonadota bacterium
ATGCAGTGGCACAAGAAATCGAAGAGCGGGGCCGACGAAGCCTTGCGATCTCTGCCGACGTCATGGACTGGGATGCGATTCCGGCGGCACTGGATCGGGTCATCGAAGAATTCGGTCGACTGGATATCATGGTGAACAACGCGGGCGGCAATCTAGACAGGAAAATGTACTCTCTGCCCGATATCCCCATCGAGAAGTTCGATGAGCAGCTCCACCTGAACATGAAGACCAAGTTCTGGGGTTCCCAGCAGGCAGCCAAACGCATGAATGATGGTGGCAGCATCATCAACATTATTTCCATCGCTGCCCACAGACCTTCACCCGGGTTTGGTGTCTATTCGGCGGCGAACATGGGTATGATCAGCATGACCCGTACCCTGGGTGTTGAGCTGGCCCCCCGTGGCATCACGGTGAACTGTATTGCTCCAGGCACGGTCGTGACTGAAATGCTGATGGAAACCATAAAAATAGAAGAAGAGGAAGCCAAGAAACGCCTGGCAGCGCCGATTCCCCTGGGTCGCACGGGCACGCCTGAAGACTGTGCCGCGGCTGCCGTATTCTTCGCATCACCAGCGGCCCGGTGGATTACCGGCCAGTTCCTCGATGTAGCGGGAGGTCAACCAAACTAACGCCATGAATGATTCAGTTAACGTACTTATTGTCAGCAAGGGGCATGATTATGCCCACGATTCGTTTCTCGCCATGTTCGGGGCGATGGAGGGGGTCACCGCAACCCTGGTAGAACAGCCGGCGGCCCAGGTTATCCTGCAGCCGGAGAACATGGCGCCCTATGACGCCGTTTTTTTCTATGACATGTCAGGCATTCCCGGTGTGGGCCTGTTGCATGATGGTGCCAACAACACGGGCATCCCACCCGAGTCCTACGTGCGGGCGATCGAAGGCCTGCTGGAGAGCGGCAAGGGTCTCGTGCTCGTCAATCATGCGACAGTTGGCTGGCCTCTGTGGCCGCTGTGGAGAAAGATCACCGGGTCGTCCTTCATGCTTTCCGGTGGAGAGTTGAAAGGTCGAAACGTACCGGGTTCCGGTTATCGTGGCGGACATGGACCATTGCCCAGCGCGACGATCCGCCTTGTGCCTCAGGCAGAGCATCCGGTGCTGGCGGGGCTCGAGGGTGGATTTGATATCACTGACGAGCTTTACCTGAAAACCAAAGATTACGAGTCCGGCGTGCTGCCCCTGCTGCGGGGTGACTACGACTTTGTGATGGAAAACTTTACACCACCACCCATGGCTCCAGCTGATGAGCAGGCCAGCTGGCAGCATCCACCAGGCAGCGATCTGATTGTCTGGGCCAATGCGTGTGGGAACTCACCGATCGTCGTATCCGATGTCGGAGACAGTCCGCTCGCTTATGACGACCCCAGTTATCGACGATTGATACAGAACGCCCTGCGCTGGGTTGCATCAGCCGATGCCAGGGCCTGGGCCAAACAACAGAACAACAACTAAACAGAACAACAACTAGAGGAGAGAGAACATGGCAACAGTCATGATTGTAGGAGCTACACGCGGTATTGGCCTCGAGCTGGTTCGCCAGCATGCGGCGGATGGCGACAAGGTAGTCGCCTGTGCCCGGGACACGAATGCAGCGGAAAAACTGGACGAGGTCGCAGCGGGTGCCGGGAACATCGACATTGTGCAGCTTGATATCGCTGACCCGGCTTCCATCGAGGCCGCCGGCAAGACCGTCGGTGACCAGCCCATCGATACGGTGATCATCGTTGCGGGCGTTGTGGGCGGCGCCCATCAGTCCGTAGACGATATTGATATTGAGGAATGGCATCGCACCCTGGATGCGAACACCATCGGTCCGCTGCTGGTCGCCAGAACCTTCAAACCGAACCTGGTGGCATCGGGCAAAGGAAACCTGATGATTGTCTCCAGCCAGCTGGGTGCGTCAACCTGGCCCATGGGTGGTATGTACATCTACTCCTCCACCAAGGCGGCTGTCGGCAAGGTGGGCAAGATCCTGTCCATCGACTGGGCCGCGGAACCCATCATCATATCCATCATGCACCCGGGCTGGGTACAGACGGATATGGGTGGGCCTCATGCCGAAATCACCGCTGAGGAAAGTGCCTCGGGCATCCGCAAGGTCATTGCGGGTCTGACCAAGGAAGACTCAGGCAATTTCTACAAGTGGAATGGAGACATTCACCCCTGGTAAGTCACCGGGAGCTGCCAGCAGGTGTGCATCTCGCCCACCGTTCTGGCTTCCAGGTGAGGCTCGGCACCGTCCGCCAGCTTCAGGTTACCAGGCTGTTCAACCAGCACTTGCGATGCGGTTACTGCCGTATCGCGGGTGATGGCATAGCGTGAGCGGGGACGACCTTCCGGCATGAGTGGGAATGTCCCTGCGGGTTCACTGTCGGTCCTGACCTGGGAAATTGATGCTTCAATGCCGCTCATTATTGCCTCGCTGGCTCTTCCTGATGTGGGTGGTCCTGGGTTGATGACCGAATCCGTGCGAATGAAAAACTGTAGTCAAGTACAAAAACTTGAATTAGACTAACTCCTCCTTGTATGACGTGTAAGTAGCCGGAGTCAGCGAGCGTGACTTATGTAATTGCCAGTGCCTGTGTAGATGTTCTGGACCAGTCCTGTATTGAAGTGTGCCCCGTGGACTGTATTTACGTCGAGGCCGATGACGGCGATCGCATGTGCTACATCGAGCCCAATGAATGTATCGACTGCGGGGTTTGTGAACCCGCCTGTCCCGTGGGTGCGATCTTCGAGGAAGCCTCGGTGCCCCAGGAAGCCACTGAGTTCACTGAGATTAATGCACTCTGGTTCAGGGATCGTGATGCTGCCCGCGCCAGGGTAGAAGCTTTCATGGAAAACGGAACTTCCATTACCTGAGAATCCCTGGCGTTTTAAGCCGGCTAGCTTATCACAGGGTAAGGCGCGTCGAAGCTGGGTACGGTAATTCGGCTGGGCCACAGGAACTGCAGGGCACAACGACTGATCAGCCATTGCCCGTCTACCTTCCTGTAGTGCTCGTCATAGAGCCCGAACCACACGATCGGCTGTTCGTCCGGTTGCTTTTTGGTCATGACATCGATCAGGTAGCACCGACCCGTGGCCGTGTCCGGGCCCGTCAGATCCACATAGTGATTGGTGCAGTGGTGCATGGCGCTGAATTTTTCCTGGCCACCGAAGACACCCTTGTAGTTCGTGCGGATCGTCTCGCGGCCTTCCCAGTTGCCGAACTCACCGAACTCGCAGACAGCGTCCTCCGTAAACAGATCTGCCAGCGCGTCGATCTGCCCATCGTCCATGAAATGCGAGTAGAGCTGTTTGACCCGCCGGATTTTTTCTTTATCCAGCAGTTGCCTCAGTTCCTGAAGCTCGCTTGCATCGATGTCTGTCATGTTGATCGCCTGTGCGGATAATTGAAGCTCTTACTACACCAAGACTTTGCTGCCAGGGTCAAGCGCAGACTTGCACAACGACAGGCCGGGCAGCAATATCCATCGAAAGCGGAAAAGGAAATTCAGATGTCAGTCAGTTTCAAGGATCAGGTTGTGCTGGTCACGGGATCCAGCCGTGGTCTTGGCCGGGCGTTTGCCGAATGCATCGCGGCCGCAGGCGGGCATGTGGTGGTCAACTCGACCGGTCGGGATGACAGTGGTGACCGTACCTGCGACGAGATCGCGACCAGCGGCGGACTGGCGACTCACATCGCCTGCCGGGTTGAAAACGCGGAGGATCTCGTGGGGGAAGCGGTGGCACGTTGCGGCAGGCTTGACGCGGTCATCCACAATGGTGGAGTCGGCT
>JAQCAK010000295.1 GCA_027621895.1 Pseudomonadota bacterium
GGAACAAAAGGCCAATATCCCGATTGAACAGCTTGACCGGACGCGAAGTACACCGCTGATTCAGGCCTGGTACGAGATCGTTCACCTGAAGCATATGTTCCGCCAGGGCTGGCTGAAACGGGGAGTCCCCCGGGACGCCTGCGAAACGGTTGCAGAGCACACCTTTGGCAATGCAATGTTGTGCCTGCTGCTGCTGGCTGACCGTCCCGAACTGGATGGCTACAAGGTCCTGCGCCTGGCCCTCGTTCATGACCTGGGTGAGGCTTACGTGGGGGATATAACGCCTCACGACAATGTTGATCGTGCCGACAAGATTCGCATGGAGACAGCGGCGGTGCGCGAGATACTCGACAAGCTGCCCAATGGCGCCAGCCTGATTGCTGACTGGGACGAGTATGAGGCACAGCAGTCTGCAGAAGCACGCTTTGTAAAAGAGATCGATCGAATGGAACTGGCCCTGCAGGCCAGTGTCTACGACCAGCGGGGTCTGGTCGATGCGACGGAGTTTTACGATGCCGTCACACCGACTATCAAGTCTGCAGACCTGAAGGTCGTCCTGCAGGCATTGCGTGGTCTGTCACAGGAACAGAAGAGGGAAACTGAATGAAACTGCAAGGTGCTGTCGCAATTATCACGGGTTCGTCCTCCGGCGTGGGGGCGGCTACCGCCAGGCTGCTGGCCGGCAAGGGCTGCAATGTTGTCATCAACTACTCCAGAAGCGCGGCCGCTGCGGATCAGGTTGCCGAAGACTGCCGGGCGCTGGGTGCGGAAGCGCTGGTCTGCCAGGCGGACGTCAGCCAGGATACGGACTGTCGCCGCATGGTGAATGAGGCGCTGGGCAAATGGAGCCGGGTCGATATCCTCGTTAACAACGCCGGCACCACGAAGTTCGTGCAGCATGGCAACCTGGAGGGGTTGAGTGCGGAAGATTTCCAGCACATCTATGGCGTCAACGTGATAGGACCTTTCCAGATGACCCGGGCCGCGAGTGAGGCCATGAAAAATTCTGGAAATGCTGCCGTGGTGAACGTGGCATCCATTGCCGGGGTCAAGGGCGTCGGCAGTTCCATTGCGTATGCCGCATCGAAAGGTGCGCTGATTACCATGACCCAGTCCCTGGCCCGGGTACTTGGGCCTGAAATCAGGGTCAACGCGGTGTGCCCCGGGTTTATAACCGGTGACTGGCTGTCAGAGGGGATGGGTAAAGAAAACTACGAGGCCTCGAAAGCATTCCTGGAAGCGAAGACACCACTGCAGGCCACCTGTACACCGGAATCCGTCGCGGAATCGATTCTCGGCTTTATCGAAGGACATTCCATCGTGACCGGGCAACACCTGGTACTGGATGGCGGGCACCTGCTGCTTTAAGCGTCAGTCGAAGATCTTGTGTGTCTTCGCAAACAGCAGGTAAAACACCAGGCCAAACAGGTTCATACCCGCGGCGACCTGAAACACCAGTGCCCAGGAATTGGTCATCTCCAGGATCAGGCCGCTGACATAGACCCCGATAATCCCAGGCAGGGTGCCTGCGGTGTTCGTCAGCCCCATCAGGGTGCCCGCGTGGCGAGGTGCGAGATCAATGTGATTGCTGCCCCAGCCACCCATGCCGAAAGCGCCGATCACACTGCCCAGGGTCATCAGGGCGATGGCCATGACCGCTGATTCAACGTAACCCACCACGGCAAGCACGATTGCGCTCCCACCCAGGCCAACGGTCTGCATGAGTTTGCGAACGAAGGTGAGATTGGTGCCGCGGTTAATCAGCTTGTCCGTGACGACGCCAGCGACGTTCAGGAATAGGAACGATGCCAGTGCCGGGATCATGGTGTAGATACCCACCGACGCGAAGTCCACGCCCAACCCCTGTGAAACATAGGTTGGCATCCATGACAGCAGCACATAGGTGCCCCAGTTTGCGCAGAAGTGACTGACGATAATCGCCCAGACCGCCATGGATCCCAGCATGGTTCGAATTGCCGGCGCGGGCACGGTGCTGTTGATATCTTCGCGGCCGGCAGCGATCACTGCCAGCTCTGCTTCGGTCATGTCTGGATGATCTTCAGGTCGGGTCGCTGCAACCTTCTGCCAGACGAAGTACCAGACAATGCCGGTTGCACCAAACAGGTAGAAGGCCCACTCCCAGCCGAGGTAAATCACGATGATTGGCGTCATGACCAGGGCGAAAACCGTCCCGAGGGGAATCGCACTGGCATTCAGGCCGATGGCCCGGCTTCTCTCGTTGATGGGTACCCAGCGACCGAACAGGCTGTAAACAGAGGGGAAAGTGACCGCCTCGCCGAGTCCCATGCCGATACGGGAGATCAGCAGCAGGGTCAGTCCTGCAAAAGCAGCTGGCGGCGTTATCACAGTAAAGGCGGACCAGAACAGCACGCCGGCACCCAGTACAATCTTGCCGCCAAACCTGTCTGCCAGCCAGCCTCCTGCTATCTGCGTGAGCAGGTAACCCAGAAAGAAGGAAGACATCACCAGCCCCTGGGTTCCTCTGTCCCAGCCGAATTCCTCGGCCATGGGAATGATGGCGACAGAGATGTTAACCCGGTCGATGTAGCAGATGAACGTGGCCAGCGAGCACATGGCTACCATGTTGTAACGGACGGGCCAGCTTCGGCTCATCGTGTCTCCCCCCTTTTTTTTGATTCAGTGTAGCGTATTTCTGCCACCGTGCTGATCGGGGTGGTTGTCTACGGTTTTGCAATCTGTGGGTGATTGTGACTGCTGAAAGAAGGCTGCTGGATCTTGATGCTCTGAATGTTACCTTTGTGAAGCGAAGGCCGCCGCTTGAGTCCAAAAAATGCATTTCAGAAGCGTCGTTAGTCGATTGTTCCCGCTCTGGGCAGTAGTACCACAGTACTCATCAGTCATTTTCGAGGCAACGCTGTGCGATGGGTTCAAGGAACTTTCCTGGAATCTGATCAGAGAATAAAATACACACCGTATATATCGGTTCAAAAAGCGCTGTGGATACATTAACCTGAATCTCTTGCGAGGGAATAATCGCAGGTTGTATCTGTGGCGGGACAAGCTCGCAAACCCTACCATAAAGGAAACGTTAAAGAGGATTTGTTGAACGCCGCTAAAGCGGCGGTGCATGAATCAACTCTCGACGCTATCACTGTCAGAGGTCTCTGCGCTGCAGTCGGGGTGACGACGCGCGAAGTCGACACAGAAGACCATTGCTCCGTTTGAAGGCCGGGACCCGTGAGTTTGTGCGCTTTGCCTATGAGAACCCGGAAGTCTATCGACTGATGTTTGGCGCCGGAGTCCGCAACCTGATGAAGGAGCCGGTCTATCGCGCGGCCTCCGAAGCAACCATGCGAAAAACAAGTACAGAACTTTACGGTGCTGACATCTACAATCTGGAAGACATCGATCGTTTTGTCGACAGGGTGCTGGATTCTCTGCTCTAGGGTGAACTCCTCAAGGACCTGGGCCGCCACCTGTAGTCTGGCGGTACGCTGCTCAAATCGTTTCTGGACCATACTTGCTCTAATGACGTTTGAGCGGGCCTGCGTTTCGGATAAACAGAGTTATCAGGTTGACATCAATGAATCAGGGTCAGTCTGTGATGTTGCTGGTGGTTCGGGAATGCGAGCGCGGAGCCGGTTGCACCAGGAATTCGTTGTATTTGTGTTTCTGCAGGGAGGAGCAGTATCAATGAGTGAACAACTGAATCTGGATGCCTGGTGGATGCCCTATACAGCAAACAGGGCGTTCAAGTCTGACCCGCGGATGATAGTGGGTGCCACGGGGAAGTACTTCCGAACCGATGACG
>JAQCAK010000296.1 GCA_027621895.1 Pseudomonadota bacterium
CGGGACGAGGTGATTGGCGTCGCTGCATGGGATCCTGCACCGTTGCAGCTTCTGCCGAATGGTCCCGGTGGGCTGTTTCACGGACTCTACGTGCTGCCCGTGGTTCGCGGCCAGGGTGTGGGTGAGCGCCTGATGAATGCAGTCTACAGTGAAGCCAGGGTAAGACGGCTGCCTGGGCTGTTGATCAAGGCTCAGCGGGTTTCACGAGACTATTTTGAGCACCACCAGCTGGAGCCTCTTGCTGCGAACGACAGTGAGTATCCCTGGCAGTTCTGGAAGCGGCTGGTCTAGTTAAATACTCCATCAGCGGCTCACATATTCAGTCTGGTAGACCGTATCGGTTCATAGCAAAATCCCTCTCTTAAATAACGGGACGCGGCAAAGACTGTGTCCTCATTGACAGTCACGTCAATGGCTAAACAGGGGGGTTGAATGAGACAACTGGAGCTGCGTCCCCACCCGGGGGCGGGTGTTGAAATTCTTGGCGTTGATCTGGCGCAGCCGAGCGACGAAGAGCTGAAATTCATCCAGAATGCCTACGCCGAGCATGGGCTGGTTTTTTTTCGTGACCAGTCATTGACCGAACAGAGCCAGATTGAACTGGCCGGCAAATTCGGTCCAATCAATGTTAATCGCTTTTTTGCAGCCCATCCTGATTACCCGGAAATCGCGCTGGTCGTCAAAGAACCGGATCAGTTGACCGCCATCGGGGAGGGCTGGCACACGGATCATTCCTATGATCAGGACCCGGCCATGGGCAGTATCCTGGTTGCGAAGGAATTGCCGTCCTCAGGCGGGGATACCTGGTTCGTCAGTATGTACGATGCGTTCAATCGACTGTCGGAGGGTCTGAAACAGACGCTGCGGGGATTGAAAGCGGTGCATTCCGCCCGACATATCTTTGGCACGGGCCAGGGTTATACCCAGACAGCCGATGTTGCGGGTCAGCGGATCGGAAATCCCGCAGCGGCTGACGAGCTCATCGATCCGGTGCATCCCGTGGTTATCCGGCATCCGCTTTCCGGCAAAGAAGTGCTCTATGTCAATCCGGCATTTACCCGGCATTTTGAGGGCTGGACCCGGGAAGAGTCACTGCCGCTGCTGGAGTATCTTTACCAGCAGGCAGTCGAGGAAGACCATGTGTGCCGCTTCAGGTGGGAGCCTGGTTCCGTGGCCTTCTGGGATAACCGGGCAACCTGGCATGCCGCGCAGAATGACTACCAGGGCATGCGCCGGGAAATGCATCGCATTACCATCGACGGCTGTCCGCTGGAAGCGGCGGGTTCTTTATAGGCTTTGTGCCACCATCTGGTACCGCAATCAGCGCCTTTCCAAAGATCATAGTGTTTTTGGAAAGCATTATCGTCAAGGGCAGCAAAGATTTTGTTGTTGGAGATCCTGGGTTTTCGAAAGCGTCTGCCTGAGGTGAGGTTGGCGAGTTAACCGCTTCCTGTCGTACAATCCGTGTTCGCCTCGACGAGCACTTTTGGAAATGCATTTTGGTCCTAAACGGATTCAGGGAGAAGCTACACCAGCGAATATGCTGCTTTTGCTGGGAGTGCTGGCTGTTGCCTGGCTGCTGTGGTCCGGCATTTACAAACCCGTTGTCCTTGGGCTGGGAGCGTTTTCCTGCGTCGTGACCCTGTTTCTGGCCCGTCAGATGGGCTTTTTCGATCATTCATCGGAGTTTCATCGCATTATCTGGCGGCTGCCGGGCTACTGGTTGTGGCTGGTTCAGGAGATCGTCAAATCCAGCTGGGATGTTGCCAGGCTGGTCCTGTCACCCAGCCTGCCAATTGATCCGGTTGTTGTCAGGCTCAAAACCGGGGTTCGGGAGGAGCTTGGCCAGACCATCCTGGGGAACTCCATCACGCTTTCTCCTGGTACGGTCACCCTTGATATCCATGAGCAGGAGCTTCTGGTGCACTGCATTGACCGCCGGAGCGCGGAAGCACTGCTGCAGGGTGAAGTGGATCGACGCGTCCAGTCACTGGAACCCGAATCATGATATTCGCTGTCGTATCCGTGGCCATTCTGATGACCATGGTGCTCGCAGTGGTGCGTGCACTGAAGGGTCCAACCGTCTACGACCGCGTACTGGCAGTGAACCTGTTCGGCACGAAAACAGCGCTGTTGCTGGCGGTGGTTGCATTTCTGTTTGATCGCGCAGATTTTCTTGATCTTGCCCTTGCCTATGCCCTGATTAACCTGGTCGGCGTGCTGGCGGTGCTGGAGTTTTTCCAGAACCGTTCTGAGGCCAGTCATAACAGGATGGGAGAGTAAAGGCATGATGCTTGTTGTCGATATTCTCAGCTGGATACTGATGTTGGTTGGCGCGCTTTCCGTGCTGATCGGTGGTATTGGCGTGCTCAGAATGCCGGACTTTTACTCGCGCATGCATGCCGCCAGCCTGACCGACACCATGGCCACCCTGGCACTGTTCACCGGCATGATGCTGCAGGCCGGATTAACGCTGGCGACCGTCAAGCTGTTTGCGATCATGCTGTTTCTTCTGCTGACCGGCCCCACAGCAACCTATGCGCTGGCTAATGCGGCGCTGACCTCCGGGTTGAAACCCCGGGTCTCGGTGCCGGAAAGCCCGGAGAATGTCCAATGACGATTCTTTTCGCCCTGTTTCTGCTGACCATGCTGGTTGTCGTCGCCGTGGCCATCGTCCAGACCGCCAATCTCTTTGTGGCGGTGATGCTGACTTCCATTTTCTCCCTGCTGATGGCTGCCAATTTCTTTATTCTTGATGCGGCAGACGTCGCGCTGACGGAGGCGGCGGTTGGTGCGGGCGTGACGACCGTCATATTCCTGTCTGCACTGGCGTTGACGGCTACTCGCGAACAGAAAAGTCGCGCGGGGCGAGGGGTTGCCCTGATTGTTGTTTCCCTGACGTCGTTGCTGATCATCTACGCCACCTTTGACCAGCCGCGCCTCGGGGATCCGAACGCCCCGGTTCATCAGCATGTCGCACCTTTCTACCTCGAGCAGACAGAGACGCTGATGGGATTTCCCAATGTGGTGACGGCAGTACTCTCGAGCTTCCGGGGATACGACACGCTGGGAGAGGTCTTCGTGGTGTTTGTTGCCTGTATCGGAGTGCTGTTTATTCTTGATGCCAGGACCGGCAGTGGCCCGGCCTATGCACTGCGTGAAAAAGTCGGCCTGAAACACCACCTGATGCCGCAGGTCGTGGGACGGCTGCTGGTACCCTTTATTGTGCTTTTCGGTTTTTATGTCCAGTTCCACGGTGAGTACAGCCCCGGTGGCGGGTTCCAGGCTGGTGCCATCGTTGCGACAGCCATCATGCTGTATGCGCTGCTGGAAGGTGAAGAAGCGGCTCTTCGTGCCGTTCCGAAGGCAACCCAGCTGGCGATGGTTGTCGGCGGTTCGTTACTGTTTGGCCTGGTTGGCGTGGTCTGCATGCTCATGGGCGGTAATTTCCTGGACTACGGCGTCCTGCTGGCTGATCCGGTGAGTGCCCGCCAGACCGGTATCATTATCATTGAAGCGGGTGTCGGCATGACGGTCTGCGGTGCACTTCTGTCGATATTCCACGCCTTTGCTGCCAGGAAACCGGGAGGTCGCACCGTTGAATCCAATTGAGTTCCTGGGTTATTACAACTACTGGGTGTTCGCGATCCTGCTCATGATCGGGTTCTACGCCGTTATCGCCAAATCCAATCTGATCAAGAAACTGATCGGGCTGTCGATCTTTCAGTCAGCGGTGTTTCTGATGAGCATTTCCATGGATAAGGTAGAGGGCGGTACCGCGCCGATTATTC
>JAQCAK010000297.1 GCA_027621895.1 Pseudomonadota bacterium
TTTCAGTGGAAAGCACCTGCAGCAGCACGGCAGGCTCACCGTTCATGGTCGCCAGGATTTCCTCGTCTTCGAAGCCATCGACGACACGCGCGACATCCCGAACCCGCACGGTACCGCCATCCGGATTCTGGCGAATGATGATCTCGCCAAAATCCTCCTCGTTGTCCGCCAGGTTCCGGGCCCGAAGCAGGACATCACCGGTTTCTGTCCTGACCCGGCCCGAGGACAGGTTAATGGAACTGTTGCGAATGGCGGCTGCCACCTCGGAAAAAGACAGGGCATAACGCCTGAGGTCCTCCTCGGAAAGTTCGATCGCGACCTCTTCCCGCCGCGTACCGAACATTTCAACGATCGAGACAAACGGCAATGCAGCGACTTCATCGCGCAGGTCCTGGGCCAGGTTGGTCAGGGTCCGCTCATCCAGGTCTCCGTGGACGGCAACCCGAATCATTTCATTACGCCAGATCTGGCGCCTGACCCTGGGATTTTCGATATCGCGGGGCAGGGAATTCACCGAATCAACCGTTGCCTTGACCTCGTTCAGGAACTCTTCGATCTCGACATTGGCGTAGGTATAGACCTCCATGTAGGCAACGCTTTCGCGGGCTGTTGAATAAACCCGCTTCACATTATCAACGTTCGACAGCGCCTCTTCGATCCGAAAGATAATCTGTTCTTCAACTTCCTGGGGTGCGGCACCCGGCCATTCAACTTCAATGGTGACCGTATGTGTCTTGAACAGGGGGAAAGCTTCCCGCTACATTGCTGTAAAGCCCAGGAATCCCGCAAGCAGGATGCCAGTCATCAGCAGGTTCGCTGCAACCGGGTTATTCGCCCACCATCCAATCACACCACGCATGACTTAAGCCCCCGCCGTCTCATCAAGACCTGAGCGCCTGACCGGTCGATAACCTTCTTTCGCCACGGCCGATGAATCCAGCCCGTAAGGGAGCGCTTCGAGCTCCATCCCCTCTATGGGGTTCCTGATCGACGACACCACAACCTGATCACCCGCTTCCAGCCCTGACTCTATCACGGCTTCTTCAGAAGAACTGTGGGTGACACTCACCGACCTGATTTCGAGACGACCTTCACCGTTGACCACATAGACCTGGTTACCGGCGCGCAGCGCGTGACGCGGGATGATATAAGCATCTCGCAGTTCACGCCCGGAGATGTCTGCATTCACAAACAGGCCGACCGCCAGCGGCATGCCGTACTGGGATGCGCCCTGCCCATAGGGATTCCGGACCTCGGCTATCCCAAAAAGCATGCGGGTTGTCGGGTCAATCGCGGCATCGAGCCGCGTGAGCTCGCCCATCCACTGGTGTTCCCTGCCTGCCACCATCGCGGTGATTTCAACTGGCAGTCGCTGTTCTTCTGTTTCTGCAATGTAACCGATAGGCAGATCCAGGGATGCCAGCTGGGCATCATTAAGCGGCACCCTGACTTCGACCACGTCATTGGCAAATGCCCGCCCGAGCGGGGTACCCGGCGTCACGTACTGTCCGATATCCACTGCTGTCGAGATCACCCGGCCATGAAACGGCAGGGTGATACGCGTGCGTGCGAGATTCGTCTGCGCCTGGCTGTAGCTCGCCTCGCTGGCCTTCAGCCCCGCCCTGGCCTGGGCGACCTGGGGCTTTTTGAGCGCCAGGGGCGACGGGTTTTTCTCGTTTCGAAGTTGCTTTCTGGCAACATCCGCATCTGCCTCTGCCTGCTGAACCCGCACTTCCGCTTCCGCCACCTGGGCCTCGGTTCGCTTGACTTCGAACTCGTAATCCGTGGGTTCAATCACGACCAGCGGAACGCCCGGCTTGACCAGGCCACCCTCAATAAATTCAGGTGAGACTTCAACTACCTTGCCGGCCACCTGGGCCACGATATCAACCTCGGTCCTGGCGCGAACCTCTCCCTGGGTCGTGACCCTCAGGGGCAGGTCAGAACGGGTCACGGGCTGAACGAAAACAGACAGCGCCCTGGGCGGTTCCTCTTTCTTCTCCGGTTCCGGCTTCACTGCATCCAGCAATATATAAACGCCAATACCCGCAGCCAATACTGCAATGGGTAGGGAAATTCTGATCAGTGTGCTATTCACGGTACATCCATTTTGTCGCTACAGGGATTAGGACGCAGAGACGCCAGATTAGGTTTAGAAAATTTGGTTAAGAAAAAAACAAACATATCGGCTCTGCCCCGGGCGCTATTCTAACTGTAAAGACAGGAAGCGCGGTTACGGTAGTCGCGGTCAGGGCTCAACTTATCGCGTCCACGGGACTAGCGCCGCAAAAAGCGGCCCGAAAACAGCCTCGCGGCCAACAGACCCGCACAGAATCCGAAGAAATGGGCCTCGTAGGAAATCCTCGGCTCCACCGGTACCAGGCCCATGAACAGGCCGCCATAATAGAAAAGCGTCACAGAAGCGATGGCCAGATCCACCAGCCGTGTCCTGAAATCCTGTTCATAGAAGGCAATGGCCAGCAGAAAGCCGAAATAGCCGAAAATCAGCCCACTGGCACCAATATGAATGGCAGACCTGCCGGCAAGCCAGACAGCCAGACCCGCCGCCAGGGTCACAAACACCGTGACCTTCAGAAACAGTCGGGGGCCCCGCAACGCCACGAAGAAGGACATGTAATAAAGTGGCAGTGTATTCACCAGCAGATGGGGCAGGTCCGCGTGCAGCAGGACCCAGATTGGCAGCCAGGGGATCGAGTGCGGATCCCGGGGCATAAGGCCCAGATGATTGAGCGCATACCCCGTCAGTCCATTCAGCAGCGCGACGCACCAGACCAGGGTGACCAGGCCGCTGCTCCAGCGAAAGGCTTCCAGCACCGGGGACAGGCGGGTCTGTCGAAACGCGATGGCTGTCAGCTCCCGCCTGGGGTATCGTTGTCGAACTGCAGTGCCGCGGAATTCAGGCAGTATCTGAGTCCCGTGGGCTCGGGTCCATCGGTAAACACGTGACCCAGGTGGGCATCACAATCCCTGCAGACGACCTCTGTCCGTCGCATGAAGAGGCTGCGATCTTCCCGTTCCTCGATCGCATCTGGATCCAGTGGCTGATAGAAACTTGGCCAGCCGGTACCCGAGTCGTACTTGGTGTCGGCACTGAACAGCGGCTTGTCACAACAGACACATTTATAGGTACCCGGTGCCTTGCTGTCCCAGTATTCACCACTGAACGCCTTTTCGGTGCCTTTCTTGCGGGTCACCTTGAACTGCTCCGGCGTCAACTGTGCCTTCCACTCTTCGGCGGACTTCTCAACTTTGGCCATCTGGTATTCCTGTTCTGCGAATCATTTGCGGGGCGTTATAATAATCGCTTTTCCAGGCAAGGTGCGTCTGTCGTGGCAGACATCAACATAGAAAATTTCTACAAACACATCGCCAAGAGCCTGAGCATTCTGTACGCGGCTTTCCCGTCCAAATCTCCAGTCTATGTGGATGACGTCGCCGGTATCGACGAGCCCGATGAGTATGGCCTGCACAGTCCCCACTATACGGCGGGCTTTTTCGCGTTGCTGTGGCTCGCTGATGAAGACTATATCCGCTATGAGGACACCATCCGCCAGGACGGCGTCGACCAGGCCGTACTCACTCACAAGGCGTTTCTCAAGCTGACCCAGGTCGCCGAACCCATCTACACAGCCGGTGGCAGCCAAGCCGACGATTCCAAGGTGGTCAGTATTGTGCAGACCGCTGAACTGAGCCCTTCACTGGTTGAGGACCAGAAACTGGTCATCAACCAGTTGCGAAAAGCGCTGCGCAGTGGCGATTC
>JAQCAK010000298.1 GCA_027621895.1 Pseudomonadota bacterium
CAGGGCATGAAGGAGTTCAGGTAGCGGTAGTGTCCGGCCAGTATGAAGTAGGGTACATAGGGATACATGCGAAGCCCCTGGGCTTTCAGCATCACCCGGTAAAATTTGTGTATGGCATAGAGGTAGTGAACCTGGGCACGGAGCGCGCCGAAGATTCGATAAAAGTAACCGCCACACAGGTGCTTGTAGACATCGAAAGCCACGGTGCGATGCTCGACCTCCTCCAGCGCATGCCAGGCCAGCAAACCACCCAAGCCTGTCAGTGGCGGTTCCTTCTGCTCATCACGATTGACGGCACTGATGGCAACCGCGCAGGTCATGGCCTCGAAGCCCTCGGCATAGGCCAGGTTGAACTTCAGTGACCGGGTTTTCAGGAAGCGTTCATAGTCTGCTTTTAATTCCTGCTCGATACGCAGCAGTTCAGCCGCTGTTTCATCGTCAAATTTACTGCGAATGATTTCGTTAATGCGGGCATGATTGCGGTAGTGATTGCCTTCCTGCTGGGAAAATCTTTTCATGTCCTCGAGCAGTGCCGGATCGGTAACCTCCTGCTGTGCTTTCAGGAACATCCTGATCAGGTAGGGTTCGAGGTAAGGCATCGTCAGGGAAAATGCGGCGATGAACAGTGACACCCTGGGCATGCCTGGCAGCGCATACAGGGGCGTGTCCTCGGAAAACTCGAAATCGACTTTGCGGACGGTGATATCAGACATCAATGACTCGCGGTGCGGGAATCGCTATATTCTCGTTACTCGGATCGCTTTTGTACACCAATCCCTGTGTTCAGGTGGTCGAATCCGATGGAGAGGGTATGCACAAAGACGATATGGCAGGCGGCATGCTCGCGGCCTGGCAACAGTGCAGCGCGAAACCCGTCTGTGATGTGCCGTTGGATCCGGCCGTTGCCTATGGGCTTCAGCAACAGTACGTGGCACTCAGGCAGTCGGTTGTCGCGGGCTACAAAGCGGCTGTCACCAATCGCCAGGGCCAGGAAGCCCTGGGGCTGGACGAGCCGTTGCTGGGCGTGCTTTTCGAAGAAACCCGTCTGGCTGCAGGAGATCTCGACAGGATCGAGGGAGCGGTTACCCCGGTGATTGAGACCGAAGTCGGATTTGTACTGGCCCATGATGTCAGCACGCCGGTCACGCCTGGCTCGGTGACCGGGGTCCTCGCCTGCTGGCAGCCGATGATCGAAATCGGTGATATCGGGTTTCAGTCGCGGCCGGGCGTTGGTGACCTGATAGCGGGTAACGCCGCCGGTGCCTGGTTCCTGCCGGGGACGGCATCCCATGCGGTGGTGACTGCGAACCAGGCAACCGTCATGCTCAGCCGGGACGGTGAAACAGTTCACCGGGTCCCGGCAACCGACGCCCTGGGAGACCAGTTTGCCTGCGCCGCCTGGATGATCAACAAGGCGCTGGCGACCGGTTATGAACTGAAAGCGGGCATGGTGTTGATGACCGGTGCCCTGGGCGCGCCGGTGCCGGCAGCCGCGGGACACTGGCTGGCAGACTATGGTGAGTTCGGCAGCATTAAATTTGTCTTGGGTGAGAGCAGCGAGGACTGAGACTGAAGAAAAACCAGCCCTGGCCCCGGGATATGAACCAGCTTGTGATCCCTGTGCCAATCCATTTGCTGAATATCGCTATTCGGCGACATTTTGAACGCCGTTTTGTTAGGCTGAATACAAACATTCCAATCATAAATAAGAAGGGAGACCGTCATGGATTTTGAGATTTCAAAGGAAATTGCAGACTACCTGGTTGTGCTGGACGATTTCATCGAGAAAGAAATCAAGCCGCTTGAAAACGAGAACGACAATATCCGGTTCTTTGACCATCGCCGGGAAAACTCCAGGACCAACTGGGACGAGGGCGGCCTCCCTGATGAAGAGTGGGAAGCGCTGCTGTTCGAGGCGCGCATGCGGGCCGACAGGGCTGGTCACTACCGGTTTGCGATGCCGGAGGAACTCGGTGGCAAGAACGGCGGTAACCTGGCGATGGCCATTATCCGTGAGCATCTCGCCGCAAAAGGCCTGGGGTTGCACAACGATCTGCAGAACGAACATTCCATTGTGGGCAACAACGTGGGTGTTCTGCTGATGTCCGAATATGGTACGGAAGAGCAGAAAAAAGAATGGCTGCCCCTGATGCTGGAAGGCAAGCGAGGCTTTGCGTTTGGTATCACCGAGCCCGCGCACGGTTCCGATGCCACCTGGATGGAAACGACCGCGGTCCGCGATGGCGATGGCTGGCGTATCAATGGTGCCAAGACCTGGAACACCGGTATTCACAAGGCCCAGTACGACATGGTGATGGCACGTACCAGCGGCAAGCCGGGTGATGGAGACGGTATCACGGCGTTCCTGACGCCCATGAATTCTGAAGGGCTGAAGATCGAGGAGTTCCTCTGGACCTTCAACATGCCGACTGACCACGGTACGGTTTCTTTCAAGGACGTGTACGTTGATGACTCGGCGATATTCGGTGAAGAAGGTCACGGCCTGCAGATCGTCCAGCACTTTTTTAACGAGAACCGGATCAGACAGGCGGCTTCAAGCCTGGGTGCAGGCCAGTACTGTATCAATGAAGCCGTGAAATATGCCGGCGAACGGAAGCCGTTCGGCAAGCCGCTGTCCACAAACCAGGGCATTCAGTTTCCGCTGGTCGAACTGCAGACACAGGCTGAGATGCTGCGGGCACTGATTCACAAGACGGCCTGGTCCATGGACAAGTACGGTGCATTCGCCGTGTCCGACAAAGTGAGCATGTGTAACTACTTCTCGAACCGCTTCTGCTGTGAGGCAGCAGACCGTGCCATGCAGGTGCATGGTGGCCTCGGCTATTCACGCCACAAGCCGTTCGAACACATCTACCGTCACCATCGCCGATACCGTATCACCGAAGGGGCAGAAGAGATCCAGATGAGACGAGTGGCCGGGTACATGTTCGGCTACATGAACCAGCAGGCTCCGAAGGGCGTGAAGAGTGTCACAGGCAGATAGTTTCGAGGGAAAACTGGAGCGTGTGCTCTGCGCGAATATCCCTGGCTGCCAGCGGCTGGTTTCCGCGGACAGACTGTCCGGCGGAGCCAGCCAGGAAACCTACCGGATAGTCATTGCGACGGGCGACGGCGAGAAAACCGTTGCCATGCGCAGGGCGCCGGGAGGTGAGTACACGGAGAAGCTGCCCCAGCATCCGGGTTTGGATGTGGAAGCACTGCTGATGCAGTGCGCTCGCGAGGCGGGCGTACCCGAACCCGAGGTTTACCATGTGCTGTCCCGGGATGATGATCTCGGCGACGGCTTTATCATGGAATGGCTGGAAGGTGAGGCCCTGGGTGCCCGCATCGTGCGTTCACCGGAATTCGATGCCATGCGTCCACAGCTGGCCTATGAATGCGGCAGGGTGCTGGCCAGGATTCATGCAATCGATCTGGATTCGACCGGCCTGCGGGACAAGCTGTGGGAGATCTCGCCCGCGGAATTCGTGGAACAGACCTGGGAGCGCTACCGGTTGCTGGAAACTCCACAACCGATGATCGACTACAGCGCCAGATGGCTGATGGATCACCTGCCGACCGACTACGATTCCCAACTGGTTCACAATGACTTCCGGAATGGCAACTTCATGGTGGGGCCGGACGGCATTGTTGCCGTGCTCGACTGGGAACTGGCGCATATCGGTGATCCCATGCGGGACCTGGGATGGATCTGTACCAATTCCTGGCGTTTTGGCAACCCTGATCCGGTGGGCGGATTTGGACAGTACGAGGACCT
>JAQCAK010000299.1 GCA_027621895.1 Pseudomonadota bacterium
TGACCAGGTCCAGGGGTGCCGAGTGCTCGTTCACTGCGGGGATGGTAAATTTAAGTCGCAGCTGAAAAAGGCTGACGCGTCAGGCGCCTCGCTGGCCCTGATCCTGGGTGAAGAGGAAATATCCTCTGGCACAATCGGGGTAAAATCGCTGCGCACCGGCGAACAGGTCAAGCTGGACCAGGAAGCGCTGACGGGCTACTGCCTGGAATTCTTTGGTAAGGAGAAAGGAATTGGTTGAATCGGACGAAGAACAACTAGAGGTTCTTAAAAAGTGGTGGGACGAGAACGGCACATCGCTCATCGTGACGGTGGTCCTCTCACTGAGCGCGGTATTCGGCTACCGCGCCTGGGAATCCAATGTGCAGGAAACCGGTGAAGCCGCCTCCAGTCTCTATGAGGATATGGTAGTAGCGGCGACCAGCGCCGTGGCGGAAGAACCATCGGATGCCATGTCCACTACCGCGATGACGCTTGGCGAGTCATTGAAAGCTGACCATCCGGGTTCGACATACAGCGTCTTTGCTGCCATGCATATCGCCAGACTCGCCGTGGCCCGTGACGATCTGGAAAAAGCGGAGTCTGAACTCAGATGGGCGCTCGAACATGTTGACGAAAAGCATCTTGAAGCAGTGATCCGCATGCGACTGGCACGGGTGCTGACGGCCAGGGAAGATGCGACCCAGGCAGTTGCGATCATGCTGGGGTTCCAGCCGGCGGCGGGCCAGCGAGCTTCCTGGGAAGAGACCCTGGGTGATGTTTACCTGTCTCTCGGTGATCAGACACAGGCCAGGCAGTCCTATCAGACTGCACTGGAAAACCTGAGTGGGGATGTGAACAAGACGCTGCTTGAACTGAAACTGGCGAATATTCCCCTTGAAGGCAAAGGTTCTGTATCCGCGCCTGCCGATGAGGCAGCCACAGTGGATGAAGACGCATGATATCCCTGACGTCCCGGCTGACGCTCCTGGTACTGCTGCTGGCCGCACTGGGTGGTTGCAGCTGGTTTCCCTGGTCCGGAGATGATGACGAGCCGGAAGAGGTCAAGCCGAACCCGCTGCCGGGCATTCAGCAGGAAGTCGATATGGAGGTCATCTGGTCCCGGAAGGTCGATGACCGGGCGGTCAAGCTAAGGCCGGCTGTCGTAGACGGCAGGGTATTCGCCGCTGCGGCTGACGGCAATGTGCTGGCAGTGGCATCGGATACAGGTCGGGTGATCTGGAAGAAGCAGATCAAGGATTTCTATTCCCGGCAGGAGCTGGCAAACGCGTTCACCGATGATCTTGATATCATTACAGGTGGCGTGGGTGCGGGCAGTGACCTGCTGGTGGTTGGCGCTGGCTCAGGCCAGCTGGTCGCGATGAACCAGAGCGACGGCAGTCTTGCCTGGATGACCCGGACTTCCAGTGAAGTACTTTCTCCACCGCAGATCGACGGCGACCTGGTGGTTGCACAGTCAATTGACGGGAAAGTTGAAGGTTTTGATGCAGTGGATGGGTCTTCACGCTGGGTTTACACCATGAATATCCCGGCGCTGACGCTGCGTGGCACGGCAACCCCAATTATCGTGGATGAGATCGTCATTGCTGCATTCTCCAGCGGTCGCATCGCGCTGCTTGATCGCGAGCGAGGCCTCGCCGGCGTTGATCTTCGGGTCGCTGTTGCCCAGGGAACTTCTGATCTTGAACGCCTGGTCGATATTGATGGCGCCATGCAGCTTGATGGACCCAGGCTCTATGCCGCCAGCTTTCAGGGACGCATCGTCGCCATTGACGCCGGCACCGGGCGGATCATCTGGGCAGAAGAAGCATCATCCATTAACGGTGTGGGTACAGGATTCGGCAATGTCTACCTTGCTGCCGCGGACAGCACGGTCGTGGCTTATAACGGTCAGAATGGTCGTGAAGTCTGGCGGGTTGATGCACTGCTGCATCGTGACATCACGGCACCCGTCGCCATCGGCAGCTATATCGCCTTTACCGACTTTGAAGGTTACGCTCACCTGATGGCCCAGTCTGACGGACGATTCGTCGGGCGGCGCAAGCTGGACGGCAAGGGTGTCAAATCAGGGCTCGTATCGGCCAACAGTCGACTTTATGCGATGGGCGACAGTGGTACTCTCATAGCCCTGGAAGTCAGGTAGCCACAATGCCTCCCGTCATCGCACTTGTCGGTCGCCCTAACGTCGGCAAGTCCACCTTATTCAATCGGCTGACCCGCAGTCGCGACGCTCTCGTTGCCAGCTTTCCCGGCCTGACCCGGGACCGACAGTACGGTCGGGGGGCGGTTGGTGACTTCGATTACCTGGTCGTTGATACGGGGGGGCTGTCTGGCGAAGAGGCCGGCATTGACGGCCCCATGGCGGCCCAGTCCAGGCAGGCCATTGATGAGGCTGATCTGGTGCTGTTCATGGTAGATGCCAAGGATGGCCGGGTAGGCGGTGATGATGAAATTGCTGCAATGCTGCGTCAAAAGGGTATTGCCACGCTGCTGGTCGCGAACAAGATCGATGGGCAAAACCCGGACTTTGTTGCCGGCGAGTTCCACGTGCTGGGCATGGGCACGCCCCTTTTTATCTCGGCGAGTAATGGAACGGGTGTCCGCCAGCTGGTCAGCGAGGAAGTCGCGCCGATACTGCAGAATCAGGAGACGACCGGCTCAGATGATGTTGAAGCCCGGGGTATCAAGATCGCCGTCGTCGGCCGGCCCAATGTCGGCAAATCCACGCTGGTGAATCGCCTGCTCGGCGAAGAACGGGTCGTCGTATTTGATGAGGCCGGCACCACCAGGGACAGTATCTACATCCCTTACGAGCGTGACGGCAGACAGTACACGCTGATTGATACGGCGGGTGTCAGGCGGCGGGGAAAAGTCAGTGAAAAAATTGAAAAGTTCTCGATCATCAAGACACTGGAGGCCGTCGCGGATGCCAATGTCGTGGTGCTGATGGTTGATGCCAGGGAAGGGATGGTTGACCAGGACCTGCACCTGCTTGGCCATGTACTGGAAGCGGGCCGAGCACTGGTGATCGCTGTCAACAAGTGGGATGGCACCAGCCAGGAACAGAAAGACTTTGTCCGCAACGAACTGGAACGTCGCCTGACCTTCATCGATTTCGCCAGGATTCATTTTATCTCGGCCCTGCATGGCAGTGGAGTCGGGAACCTCTACGATTCGATTCACCAGGCTTACGCTTCCGCCACGTTGAAAGTCTCCACATCACGGCTGAACCAGATTCTGGAAAAAGCGCTGGCTGATCATCAGCCACCCCTGGTCCATGGTCGAAGAATCAAGCTGCGTTATGCGCACCTGGGTGGCAGTAATCCACCAATTATTGTGGTTCATGGTAACCAGACGGAAGCCGTACCGGAATCCTACAAGCGATACCTGATGCACCAGTTCATTGATGCCCTGCAGCTGAAAGGTACCCCTCTGCGGCTCGAATTCCGAACCTCGGAGAATCCGTTCAAGGGCAGGAAAAATCCGCTGACAGATCGCCAGAAAAAGAGCCGTCGCCGGATGATGACCCATGTGCGCAAGGGCAAAAAGAAACAGTAGCCGACACACCCGTGTTCCAGGGCTGTCTTTGCAGGACCCTTACTCCTGTGGTCAGGGGGATGCTTCCAGGAACAGCACAGGATTGACCCTGGCATTGTTCAGGCTCACGCTCCAGTGCAGGTGGGCGCCGGTGACACGGCCGGTCTGACCGACCTTGCCCAGCACATCTCCCGCCTCAACCCGATCACCGGGTTGCACGTCAATTGCGCTCATGTGGCAGT
>JAQCAK010000300.1 GCA_027621895.1 Pseudomonadota bacterium
GGAAAACCGCCGCCGGGTGGCTGCATCATTCCCCCCATACCCCGCATCATGTTGGTCATCCCACCCTTCTTGGTCATCTTTTTCATCATCTTCTGCATCTGCTTATGCTGCTTCAGCAGTCGATTGATATCCTGTATCTGGGTGCCTGAACCACTGGCAATACGTTTCTTCCGACTGCCATTGATGCTGTCCGGAAACTGGCGCTCTCCGGGGGTCATTGAGTTAATAATGGCCTCCATCTGCGTGAAGGTCTTGTCGTTCACCTTCTGCTGGGCGGCCTGTGCCATCTGACCCATGCCAGGCATTTTCTCGAGCATACTGGCGATGCCACCCATGTTGTTCATCTGCTGGATCTGATCACGAAAATCTTCGAGGTCGAACTTCTTGCCTTTCTTGATCTTGCGAGCGAGCTTGTTCGCCTTTTTCTTGTCGATCTTCTGCTCGGCTTCCTCGATCAGGGAAAGCACATCGCCCATCCCGAGAATTCGGGAGGCAATCCTGTCAGGGTAGAAGGCATCCAGCGCGTCGATGGTTTCGCCCACGGCCATGAACTTGATCGGCTTGCCGGTAATCGAACGAACCGAGAGCGCTGCACCACCCCGGCTGTCACCATCAGTCTTGGTCAGGATCACACCGGTCAGCGGCAGGACGTCACCAAAGGCTTTAGCGGTATTGGCTGCATCCTGACCCGTCAGCGCGTCAACTACGAACAGGGTTTCCTGGGGCACCAGCGACTGATGGAGAGCGCTAATCTCGGCCATCATCGCCTCATCAACGCCCAGGCGGCCGGCGGTATCGATAATCAGTACATCAGCGAACTGCTTTTTCGCCGCGGCGAGCGCATTTCTGGCTATGTCCAGCGGCTTGTCGTCTGTCGAAGCCTCGAAATACTTCAGGTCGGCCTGGGCAGAGAGCGCTTTAAGCTGCTCCATGGCCGCGGGACGGTAGACATCGGTACTGGCGACCATCACTGACTTCTGCTGACGATTCTTCAGCCAGTAACCCAGCTTGGCCGTGGATGTGGTTTTACCCGCGCCCTGCAAGCCCGCCATCAGGATGATCGCGGGCGGCTGAACATTCAGCGCCAGCCCGGACTCGTCGCCGCCCATGACTTCAACGAGTTCGTCATTAACGATTTTAATGAACACCTGGCCGGGCGACAGGCTCGCAGTGACCTCTGTACCGAGGGCACGTTCCTTGACCCGATCAATAAATGTCTTGACCACGCTGAGTGCAACATCAGCTTCCAGCAGGGCAATGCGAACCTCGCGCAGCGCCTCCTGGATGTTGTCTTCAGTGAGCCTGGCCTTGCCGGTAATTGAGGAGAGGGTCGCTACTATTCTCTGGGTTAGTGATTCAAACACGGAATTTACAGAATCCTTTGACGCTCGATGTATGCGGGGGTGTTATTATAACGAAATTCAACGCTTCCTACTGAACCCCTAAACATGCAGCTGATTATCACAGGAATCGCGGCTTCTATCCTCTATGCTGCGGCTACCGCTCTGCAACTACGCCTGGCCCTCTCCGGCAAAGCATCCGGCGATTCCGGTGCGCTGTCGGTCAAGCTGCTGGGACTGCTGGCCGTCGTCTGTCATGGACTGACCAACTACCAGGATTTCGTCAAGGCCGATGGTATCGATCTGGGGGTTTACCCCATGCTGTCCCTGATGGCGCTGTCCATCGCGGCCATCGTTCTGCTCAGCAGTCTGAGGCGGCCCGTCGACAACCTGTTTATTGTGATTTTCCCCGTTGCACTGATCACGGTGCTTCTGGAAGTCGCACTGCAGGGAGACTACACACCGGCCAGGGATATGACCCGGGGCATCCTGTCACACATTGCGCTTTCCATTGCCGCCTACAGCCTGCTGACCATCGCAGCGGTACAGGCATTGTTACTGTCCTTCGGTGATAACCGGCTCCGACACCACCAGGTCGCCATTCTTCGCAGCATGCCGCCACTGGAGACCATGGAGCAACTGATGTTTGAGATGCTCTGGATCGGGCTCATCTTCCTGACCCTCTCTATCGGCAGCGGCTTTATCTACCTGGAGGATATTTCCGGTCCCGGGCTGATACACCACACGGTCATCACGACAGCCGCCTGGATCGTATTCGCCATACTGCTTTGGGGCAGGCAGCAACTCGGTTGGCGCGGCGCTATTGCCTCATGCTGGGTGCTTGCAGGATTCCTGCTGCTGGCACTGGGTTATTTCGGCAGCAAGATTGTCCTTGAAATGGTGCTGCATCGAGCCTGACACGTCATCTTCGCCTGTAAACGCCCCGGCACTTTGGCAGTTGCCTTTGCCCTGACCAGGGTCTCGTTCCCTACAGGGACAGGGCGGTGATTTCCACTTTCTCTTACCGGTGGATTTTTGATACAACTAGCTTTCATTTCGCAAGACGAGGCCTCCATTTTTGGAAGATCCATCGATAGGCTTTCTGCTGGGATCCATTGCCATACTGATTATTGTTTCCGCGTACTTCTCGGGTTCCGAAACCGCGATGATGGCGCTGAACCGCTACCGCCTGAAGCACCTGGCCAACGAGGGTCACGGGGGGGCATTGCGAGCAACCGCACTACTGGAACGACCGGACCGGTTGCTGGGCGTCATCCTTATTGGCAACAACCTGGCCAATTTCACCGCCGCGTCACTGGCCACCCTGGTGGCCATCAAGATCCTGGGTGAAGACGGCGTTGCCTGGGCACCCGTCATCTGCACGATTGTATTCCTGGTTTTCGCGGAGGTCGCACCGAAGACAATTGCCGCCGTCTATCCCGAAAAAGTTGCACTGCCGTCTTCCTATCTGCTGCAGGCCCTGCTCTGGGTGGGCTACCCTTTTGTCTGGCTGGTGAACGGGTTGGCCAATGGACTGCTTTACGCGTTCGGCGTTCGTCAGGATGATGCCTCGGAGGATCATCTCAGCGTCGAGGAACTTCGCACGGTTGTCTACGAGGGATCGCAGATCGCAGGTCACCATCAGGACATGATGCTCGGGGTTCTGGATCTGGGAAAGGTCACGGTTGATGACATCATGATCCCCAGACACGAGATCGTCGGTATTGATATCGAGGATGAGATGGATGAGATCGTGGCGCAAATCCGATCTGTACAGCACACCCGTCTGCCGGTATTCAAGGAAGATATTGACCGGGTGATGGGTATTCTCCATGTCAGAAATGCCGCCCGGTTTCTTATCGACGGCGAATTGACCAAGGCTGCCTTGCTTCAGGAAACCACTGATCCCTATTTCGTACCGGAAAACACACCCCTGCAGACCCAGCTGATCAACTTCCAGACCGAAAAAGAACGTATTGCACTGGTCGTAGACGAGTACGGCGACATCCAGGGTATTGTCACCATCGAGGATATTCTCGAGGAAATCGTTGGCGAATTTACAACCGACCTGGCCGCAACCAGTATCGATATTCATCCTCAGGATGATGAGACCTATCTGATTGACGGCGGCACCCATATCCGCCTGATCAACCGGTCCCTGGGATGGGAGCTGCCTGCCGACGGTCCCAAGACACTGAACGGCCTGATTACCGAGTATCTTGAGACCATCCCTGAGGCGAACATCTGTTTTACGATCGCCGGATATCGATTCGAAATCGTCCAGATACAGGACAACATGATCCGGACCGCCAAGCTGTCAGAACCCCCCGAACCTTTCTAATCCAAACGGAGTGGAAACGCCGGGGGAAGCAGCTCAGAGGATCAGCGCCATTTCCGGTTGATGGCAGAGATGATCGACTTGAAGGCCGCGG
>JAQCAK010000301.1 GCA_027621895.1 Pseudomonadota bacterium
ACTGGCTAAAAAAACTTCATGGGCGTTTCGAGGCGTGGTATTCGATGCGATTCGTCAAGCCACAGTTTGAACGTCTGGGTCCGGGACATCACCTGATGAAGCCCTGGAACGTCAAGCTGCATGGCAAACACATCGCTGTCGGTAAAAACTTCCATATGGTCACTGACCGCGACCGACGCGTTTCCTTTTCCACCTGGACCCTGGGTGATCACCAGGGTCGCATCACGCTTGGCGACAACGTCCTGGTCTGCCCCGGCTGCCGATTCGATTCAGCCAGCGGGATCACCGTGGGTGACAACTGCATGTTCGCGGCCGGCGCCTATCTGACCGACGCCGACTGGCACGACATTTATGATCGTACCCAGGCCGTTGGCGTCACTCGGCCCATCGTGCTGGAAGACAACGTGTGGATCGGCGACGGTGCTACTGTGTGCAAGGGCGTGACCATCGGCCGTAACAGCGTGATTGGCGCAGGCAGCGTGGTGACTTCAAACATCCCTGCAAACGTGATTGCCGCGGGGAACCCTGCGAGGGTCGTAAAACCACTCGACCCGGAACGAGAACTCGTCACACGAGCCGCCCTGTTCAACGATGTGGCCAAACTGGATGCAGAAATGGACCGGATCGACCGATATGTGCTGGTTAAAAACAACCTCTGGGGCTGGCTGCGATCAAAACTATCGCCGCGACAGGGAGACTGAATGTCTCAAAGACAGTCTCGAATCCCTGAATGGTCGACTAGAGTCGGATCAGTCGTGCGTCAGGAACGGAAAGACCCGAAAGACAGAATCAAGAACCTAACAGAAACCGGGAGAGAACCATGGATACGAATGCAACAGACCTGCTGCTCACGACGACACGCGCCGTTCGACGCCGCCTGGACCTTGAACGCCCCGTTCCGCGAGAACTGATAGAAGAGTGCCTGCGGATCGCTATCCAGGCCCCCACTGGCGGCAATAGCCAGGGTTGGCGCTGGGTTGTCGTCACCGACGCAGATGTCCGGTTAAAGCTGGCAGAACTCTATCGGTCCCAGGCGGGTATCCTTGAGCAGATGCGAAAGCGGGCCAAAGACAACGGTGATCAGGCGACTGAACGGGTGTACCAGTCTGCTATCGACTTCGCTGAGGTGCTGCACAAGGTACCGGTACTGCTGATACCCTGCATACAGGGTCGGGTAAACAACGCCTCAAATCCGGAGGTCGCCGGGCTGTACGGTTCCATCATACCCGCGGCCTGGAGTTTTATGCTCGCTGCCCGCTCACGCGGACTGGGCACAGTCTGGACGTCAATACACCTGGCCAAAGAGAAAGAAGCCGCAGAGTTGCTTGGCATACCCGATGACTTTATTCAGGTGGCGTTGATTCCCGTCGCATACACCAAAGGCATCGACTTTAAACCTGCAAAGCGAACGCCGGTTGAGGAAGTCACCTACTGGGATCACTGGGGAGACAACTAAACCGTTTGGCAGAAACCCGGATCTAACCGAAATCCAGTTCCTTCTGCAGGAAGGCAACGTCACCGATTTTCTCCGGCTGTACCCACTTGTCGTGATTAACCCGGTAGGTATCAATCAACTGGTCGATTGCCTCCAGCGAGAGCTCATCCAGTGTCATGGTCGGTGCACCTTTGACACCGCCACCGGCGCGAAACTCAAGCAGTTCTACGCCGGCGGGGCCTGCCGCGTACTTGTAAGGCATGCCATTGGGCAAGAAGAAGGTTGAACCGGGACCGAGCTTGCGTTTGCCCAGTGAGATCTCCCCGGCGACCACATAGTAGAGGCAGTCGCCATAGGCCGGATGACTGTGTCGGAACAGCGGAAAGTTGGCGCCGAACCAGACATGAGCAAGACTCATCCCGTTCTTGCCCCCCTGGGCAAACAGCAGCGTCGAGCTGTTGCCGTCCGTGAAGGCCTTGACCATCTCGACAACCTTCTCGCGGGTGGCTTCCTCGCCGTACTTCTCAGCCAGGGCGCTGTAATCAAAAGCCTTTGCGGCGTGCTCGTCCTTGATTTTGCTGGAGGGAATCGGGGTGGTCAGCGTTGGATTCTCGTTGATTTTGAAGGGCCCCCGCTCGGACACATAACCGCGGGTAACGGTGGGTTCAAACCTGCGTTGTTCGCTCATACGACTTCTCGAATTGAATACCTCGAATCAGCATAGCGCCCTCGCCCGGAACTGAAAAGGGCAGTAAAAAGCTCAATAATCGAGCGGTAGCCCCAGATGTCGCTCGAACATCAGGTCACGGTGATCAAGCAGGATCTGGTGGCGGTGCTGTTCCAGCACTGGTCCCAGCCAGCTGTATGAGGCTCGCAGCCAGTCGGGCATAGGATTGACATCATGCGGCAGCGGCACGAACAGGGCTGAGAAGCAGGCCCAGTGGATATCGCAGGCGGTGACTGTCTCACCCACGAAATAAGGTGACCCCGCCGCCCGCTGTCGCTCGAGTCGGGCCGCGAAATTATCCAGCATAGCTGCCAGGCACGGTTCTGCGATTTCAGCTTCCGCGACCGAGCCACCATACGCCAGTTTCATGACCTTTGGATCCAGGCCCGGGTTGGTCATATCGGGCGGCTCATTGTCACGGGGTCTTTGTCCCATAATGATGCGGCGCTTCCAACCCCAGCCGCCTTCACCGCAGATATCCGCCGAGATCCCCAGGCACAGCTGACGCTCATCAGGATCCAGTGGAACCAGTCGGGGCTCTGGTTTCAGCCGTTCCGCCAGCGCCACGATATCCTGGAAATTGGTCCGGGGAGGCTCATCTTCCCAGACAGCTACCGGCGCATTCCGGCAGCCTGTCCACGCCACCAGTTCAGGGTTGGGTTCACTCGCATACTGTGCGACAGGTACATAGGGAATACCCTTGTACTCCAAAACCTTTTTCGCAGACTCCCCCCAGCGACCGGGCACGCCGACCGTCAGGGCAAGTTTCAGACCCGGCATATGGCGGGCATCCGCGGCATCAACGTATTCCATAAACTTCTCCTGATCGGGTGTCGAAGGCACTGAACCCGTAGGGCCATGGCGACTCTCTATTGTATCCCAGGGAGCACCCCTGCTCACGCAACGCCGGTTTCGGCAGCAAGCCAGCTTGGCCAGCGGGCTCTGACTGCTTTATAGTCGCGTTTTCCTGTTTCAAGAGACCCAGCACCATGTCGGATCTGGCACCCGTATTCATGGGCAGTGTGAACCGGTGGGAGTGTGACGAGAACGACCACCTGAATGTTCGCTTCTTCGCCCAGAAGATGTTCCAGACCCTGCAGTCCGGTCTGCTGGAAGCCGGGCTTGCACCCGCCGATGCAGGGGCCACTGGTGATCGAATTCGCAGTGTTCATATGCGCTATATCGCCGAGGCCAGGATCGCGGCGCCACTGACCGGCTGTTTTGGTGTCGTCGGTTCAGGCAGCACTACCCATCATGTCGTGACTGAACTGCGACACACGACAACCGGTAACCTGATGGCGAGTTACCTGTTCGAAATCGAACATCTCCTGCCTCCAGGCGCAGAAACAATCGAGAAGCCGGAAGGCGCGGGCGGTCGAGGCCTGCCCGAGCGGTGCTCCGACTATATCAGGCTGTCTCTCGACGATGCCCGTCAGCGGGGCTTCTCTGTAATCGGCCAGGGTGTCATCCAGCCAGAGGAATGTGATGCATCGGGCCGACTGTTGTTCTTCCAGTACATCGGCCGCACCTCTGATTCCATACCCAATCTGTGGGCAAAACTCGAGGGTGCATCCAGCCGTGGCGAGGGTATGCTGGG
>JAQCAK010000302.1 GCA_027621895.1 Pseudomonadota bacterium
CTCAAGACGCTCGTCGGTGCAGCGGGACTTCCCCTGATGCCGCCGCAGCTGCCCGTGGATCAGTTCCTGTCCTTGATGGCCAAGGACAAGAAAGCAAATGATGGCGGCATGCGATTCGTGCTGTTGGCGGGTGGCCTCGGCTGCACGGAACTCGTATCTGATGTGTCCGTGAGCCGGGTTCGTGAAACACTCGCTGCAGGCGAGGACCTTTGTACCTGACCAGGCCTTGTCAGATTTGGCGTACGACCTGCTGGGGGGCAGGTCAGAAACTTGAGACCGGGTAGATGCCGTCCTCGAAGTCCCCGCCATGATAACCCTTGCTTCCTATCGTTCTGGCAAGTTCGCTGCGATAGTTTCGTCCCGCGCTCACGTCGTCCAGCACCTTTCTGAAATCAAAAACGGGATGCCAGTCCAGCAGCTGCTGGGCATGGGCGCTGTCGTAAACACGATCAAGGCCCTGGAACATCTGCCAGCCTCGCGCTGAATAGATCTGAGGAAAATCCGGGAAGTATCGGGCCAGAACCGCAGGGGCGTCGTTACCCAGTTCCTCGGCGTCATTGCGATCAAAAGGTGTCGGTGCGCTGATAATAAACTTGTCAAACCCAATGGCTGCTGCCTTTGTCAGTGCCAGCAGATGTGCCGTGACAATATCGGCGATATCCACACGCCGGAACAGGAATTCATTGACCTTGAGGTTGTCGTCATCATAGGCACTGCGTTTGCCGCTGTCATCGTCCGGTTCCGGGAAAAATCGCGACGTGCGCAGCACCAGGCAGGGTAGACCGGTGTTACGGTGGAAAATCTGGCACAGGTCTTCCGCCGTTCGTTTGGTGACGCCGTAAATATTTTTAACGCGTGGTTCCAGCTGTTCTGTGACCCATATGGCAGGTTCATTGGGTGCGGGCTTCATTGCGTCTCCGAAGACGCTGGTGGTGCTGGTGTAGATAAATGCGTCACAGTGCTGGTTCAGCCCTGCCTCCAACAATTTGAGAGTGCCAGATACGTTGGTATCGACGAAATCCTGACGGGAATGCGTTCCCACGTGGGGTTTGTGAAGTGTGGCGGTATGAATGACAGCGCTAACACCGGACATGGCGTCTCTAACGAATGCCCTGTCTGCCAGACTGCCTTCCAGGTCAGTGAACGGAGATGCCTTGATGTCGAGCCCGAGAACCGGCGTGTCGCGTTGCCGCAGTGTTCTGACAAGGGCTTCACCCAGGTGACCCGCACTGCCGGTCACCAGTATCACAGCTTTATTCCCATCAGCCAGGCAGCTGGGTCGAGCCCATCAGATCCCGGTCGATCTCGCGTGCGGCTTCACGGCCCTCGTTGATGGCGCGCACAACCAGATCCTGTCCCCGGCGACAGTCAGCCGCAGCGTAAACTTTCGGGATACTGGTGCGGAAATCGGTCTTGGTCGCCTTGAAGTTGCCCCTGTCGTCGGTTTCCATGCCGAGCGCTTCATTGATGTAGTGCTCCGGCTGCAGGAATCCCATGGAGAGGAGGATCAGATCAGCCTTCCAGGTTTTCTCAGTACCTGGAATTTCCTGCAGCTTTTCATCAACGTTGACCGTGATGATGCCTGTCAGGTTGTCGTCAGCGTCTTTCAGGAATTCCTTGCTCATGATGGAGTAGATTCGGGGGTCGTCGCCAAACTTCTGGGCGGCTTCCGCATGACCATAGTCAACCCGGTAGATGCGCGGCCACAGGGGCCAGGGGTTATCTGGTGCCCGCTCAGCTGGTGGTTGGGGCAGCAGTTCGAAGTTAACCAGAGACTTGCAGCCATGGCGCAGCGACGTACCAATACAGTCGGTGCCCGTATCACCGCCGCCAATGACAATCACGTCCTTGTCCTTCGCAGAAATATAGTTGCCATCTTCCAGGTTGGAATCCAACAGGCTTTTCGTGTTGGCGGTCAGGAATTCCATCGCAAGATGTACACCTTTTGCATCCCGACCAGGAATGGGCAGATCCCGTGCCATGGTGGCGCCTGTTGCCAGCAGCAGCGCGTCGCTGTCGTCCAGCAGTTCTTTGACATCGACGTTACGACCGACGTCCGCATTGACGACGAACTCGACACCTTCATCCCGCAGCAGCTGAACACGGCGTTCAACCACCTCTTTTTCCAGTTTCATGTTGGGAATGCCGTACATCAGCAGACCTCCAATTCGGTCGGCTCGCTCGTATACGGTGACCTGGTGACCTGCCTTGTTAAGCTCCGCCGCGGCCGCTAGCCCGCAGGGGCCTGAGCCCACGATGGCGATCTTTTTACCAGTCCTCTGAATGGGCGGACGGGGCACTACCCAGCCTTCCTCGAAGCCGCGATCGATTATCGCATTCTCAATATTCTTGATGGTCACCGCCGGACTGGTGATGCCGAGTACGCAGGCACCCTCGCAGGGTGCGGGGCAGACCCTGCCAGTGAATTCCGGGAAGTTGTTGGTCTTGTGCAGCCTGTCCAGCGCATCGCGCCAGCGTCCCTGGTAAACCAGGTCGTTCCATTCCGGTATCAGGTTGGAAATGGGGCAGCCGTTACCAGACTGGCAGAAGGGCACACCACAGTCCATGCAGCGTGAACCCTGGGTCTGCAGATGGGTTTCGTTGTGTGGTGTGTAGAGTTCCTTGAAGTCCAGCACACGCTCGCTGGCATCGCGATACGGTTCAACTTCGCGATCAAATTCCTTAAAACCGGTTGGCTTGCCCATAGCTTACTCTGTCGTTAATTCTTTGATGTTAGGAATAGGGGTTCAGGAACCGACTGCAGCAGTCAGTTCCTCTTCCTGTGCCATTTCCTCAAGCACACGCTTGTAGTCTGTCGGGAAGACCTTGATGAAACGGCTGAGTTCGTTCGGCCAGTTCGCGAGGATCTTTTCTGCAACCGTGGATCCCGTATATTCAAGATGCTTCTCGATCAGGTTCCGGAGTTCCGCGATGTCATCATCCCGGTCGACCGGATACAGTTCGAAGGTTTCATTGTTGCACTGTCGCTCGAAGCTGCCGTCCTTATCCCAGACGTAGGCGATACCTCCGCTCATGCCGGCACCGAAGTTGCGGCCTGTTGAACCCAGTACGACCACGCGACCACCGGTCATGTATTCGCAGCCATGGTCACCAATACCCTCAATGACCGCTGTTGCACCGCTGTTTCTGACGCAGAAACGTTCAGCAGCTATGCCCCTGAAATAGGCCTCGCCTGAAGTCGCGCCATAGAGGACGACATTGCCGATCAGGACGTTTTCCTCGGCGGCGAAGGTGCTGTTTGCTGGCGGGTAGATGATGACGCGCCCGCCGGACAACCCCTTGCCAACATAGTCATTGGCATCGCCTTCCACCTCGAGAGTGATGCCCTTCGCGAGGAAAGCACCGAGGCTCTGGCCGGCCGATCCGTTCAGCTTGATGTGAATCGTGTCATCGGGCAGCAACTCGCCACGGGTCGCCTTCGCGACCTCGTGCGAGAGCATGGTGCCGACAACACGATTGATATTGATGACATCGTGTTCAATACGCACCTTTTCGCCCCTCGTCAGGGCAGGTTGAGCAAGTTCAATCAGCTTGTTGTCCAGCGCCTTGTCGAGGCCGTGGTCCTGATCCATGGTTCGGTAGACCTGCGTGCCTTCATAGACAATCTGCGCGGGTGTCAGGATGCTGCTCAGATCCAGACCGCTGGCTTTCCAGTGATCCAGTGCAAATTTTGTTTCCAGCAGGTCGACCCGACCGACAAGCTCATTCACCGTGGCAATCCCGAGTTTC
>JAQCAK010000303.1 GCA_027621895.1 Pseudomonadota bacterium
GCAAGGTGTTCGGCAAGCCGGACGAGCTCAGGAAACTCACCGATATCGTCTGGCCGGAAATTCGCAGGCTCGCAGAACTGCAGATCGCGGATATCTCCGCGGCAGAGCCGGACGCCATCATCGTTCTGGAGGCAGCCGTGCTGTTCGAAGCGGGCTGGGAAGATATCGGCGATGAAATCTGGGTGATCGTGGTGGACCGGGAAACCGCCATCGAACGATCCATGGCCCGTGACGGCGCGCCGCGCGATGCTGTTGAGAATCGGCTGAACTCGCAGCTGTCCAACGAGGAGCGAATTGCACGGGCGGATGTCGTACTCAACAATGACGGTGCACCGGAAAACCTGCTGCGGCAGCTTGATGATGCCTGGCTGTCAGGTACGGGGTGACAGCCACCAGAGCAGACCTGCACCGACCACGAAGGTACCACCGTACACCATCAGGATGGTGGTGATTTCAAACGACGGCAGCAGTGGCGCCATCAGCATCAGGATATGCAGGCTGGTAAACATGATCGCCACATTGAAATAAGCCAGTTCACGAGCCACCGGCGTCGACAGGTCAGGATCAAGGATCCTGAGCAGCAGCAGGCCGGACCCGGTTGATCCGGTGCAACAACCAAACAGAGTAATTGCCCGCTCCGCAGGCAGCGTGTTCAGCATTCGCCCGAACCCGAAACACATGAGCGCCGTGATCGCTGCGACGGCCAGACAGACACCTGCAATGGGTACGATGTAGCCCGCCAGGATCGTGAACTGGATGCTCATGACAGTCGCGACCATCATCAGGTCAACCGAGGCCTCGGTAATCCGCTTCTGGGTTTCGTTATCCAGGTAATCGCCATAGCCCGCGCGATCTATCAGGGATCTCAACAGCAGACAGACAAGCAAACCGTGTATGAAGAACAGGTTATGGCTGAACAACAGACCAATGGGCAGCTCACCCAGTTTCACACCGCTGGTGATTTCCTGCATAAACAACAGGTAAGCGTTGGTGATGATATAGGCAATACCCAGCACACCCAGATGAAACACCGTGCTGTCCACGTTGGCCGAATGGGTCACCTGGTAACCCAGCACCGGACGCGACTCCCGCTGGTTAAACCCTGAAAGAAACTCTGCCGTCAGCCGGGCCGAGACGTTGGCGTTCATACCGTGCCTGATGGCGTAACGGGCCGCAGGCACCCCGATCAGAAAGGAAATGACGAATCCCATGGAGGCATAAATCAGGCCGAAGCTGACCGCCTGGTTCACACCGAACTCCGACTCCCAGATAGATCCCATGGCCATGGCCTGCCCGGGCCCCTGGGTAAACCCGTGGGTAACCAGCAGCCCCAGAAAGTTGGACAGTGAGCCATCCGTCAGGGCGTTAAAGGTCGCCAGCACCGCGAGCCCGACCAGCGCCTGGAGCACCAGGCTCATGGTCCAGCCCACGGACAACCAGAGTCCGCCAGCATGGATGGAAGAATCCACCGAGGGCCTGGAGGTGCCATTTTCTTTGCTGGCCTCCTTGCCCGTGAGCACCAGCGACATAAAACTCAGCGTAAAGAAATGAAAGGCAAAGGCCACAAAGTCGTCCGCCTTGAACCCCATCGACAGGTCCAGACTGATCAGGGTAAAACCGATCAGCCCACCCAGCAGGCTGGCCGGTATTAGCGTGGACTGGATAAACCGGAACCGGGCTCGCAGCAGCGCGCCGACAACGATCAGGGTCGCCATGAACGCGAAAGCGATCACGCCGTGAAAAGTGTCAGCCATCAAGGCCCCCGATGAATTTGCAGCAGAACAGGCTGCCAGAGTAACGGATGTCGCCGGACAGTGGAATTTCTGAACCAGCGATATTACTCTGGCACTCTACATTAACTTTCAATTGGATTTTATGAGCAGCTACAGCCTTGAAGTCATCCGCGATGATCTTGCCCGCACTCGAATCGTTGACCTGCCGGCCATCCCGGCCGTCACGCTGCAACCCGGTGAAGCGCTGATCCAGGTTGACCGGTTCGCGCTGACCGCCAATAACATCACCTATGGTGTTGCCGGGGATATGATCGGTTACTGGCAGTTTTTCCCCGCTGAAGGCGAATGGGGTCGTATTCCGGTCTGGGGCATTGGTACCGTCATGACGGCTGGTGATTCAGGACTGAACGAGGGGGACGAGTATTACGGCTACTATCCGATGTCCAGCTACCTGGTCGTAAAGCCGGAGCACGTCACCGCGAGGGGATTTACCGATGGCGCAGACCACCGGGCACCACTGCCACCGACCTACAACCAGTATTCACTGATGAACAGTGCAAACGGCTTCAAGCGAGACCAGAATAATCATCGCATGGTCTACTATCCGCTGTTCGTGACCGGCTTCGTGCTGGATGACTACATCGAGGACAATGATTATTTCGGTGCAGAAGATGTCATCCTGTCGAGCGCATCCAGCAAAACCTCCTTCAGTCTTGCTCATCTGCTGCACCTGCGTCGCGACCGCAAGGTCATCGGCCTGACCTCTCCCGGCAACAAGGCTTTCGTTGAAAGCATGGGCATCTATGACAGGGTCGTCACCTACGATGAACTGGAAACCCTGGACAACTCGCGCAAGGCAGCATTTGTTGATATGGCGGGAAACCGTCAGGTACTCGAGAAACTGCATCACCACTATGAAGACATGATGGTTGCCAGTATCGGTGTCGGTATCACCCACCGTGACGCTCGTGGTGGTGCAGATCCCGCTGCCCTGCCGGGTGCTCAGCCTGCCATGTTTTTCGCACCCAGCCAGATTCAGAAGCGCAACAAGGAATGGGGTGCCGAGAAGTTCGCCACTGCGATGAATGAAGCCTGGGACGGATTCCTGACCGTGGTGGACAACTGGGTCACTATTCAGCCAAGAACGGGGCGGGACGAGATGCTTGCCACCTACCGGCAGGTCCTGGACGGCGCACCGCCGAACGAGTCCTATGTGATCTCGGTTTAAGTCTTTCGCCGCGTCTGTACATCACCCGGAATATGATTACCATTGATGCGAACCGTCACTCCTGGGACCATCCCCGATGAGTACTGAAACCTACGCCATCGTATTCAAAGGCGACGTTGTAGAAGGGTTTGAAAAGCCGGCCGTGCAGGCACAGCTGGCCAAACTGCTGAAGCTGGATGCGGCAAAAGCCGGCGCGCTGTTTTCCGGCAAACAGATCGTGCTGAAGAAAACCGCCGACAAGGCTGAAGCAGCCAAATACGGCAAAGCCCTGAAAAAAATCGGCGCGGATATCAAGGTCCGGGTCATCCGGCAGGAAGCAGCCCCCGCTCCCGCACAGCCTGCATTCGAAAAAGCTGAAGCCCCGGTGTTCCAGCCCGCCGAGGATGCGCCCGCCTTCCAGGCAGCAACTCCCGAACGGGCCGCCAGACCCAGGGCAACCGAACCGAAACCAGTCACCGAAAACCCGGCATCATCTGTCGACACCTCAGGAATCACGCTTGCGCCTAACGAAGGGGACCTGTTCGATCCGCCACCGCCGGCTGAAGCCCCGGAAATCGATACCAGCGGTATCCCCCTGGCAGAAAACGATGGCTCACCGCTGGTCGTGCCCAGGGCCGAGGTCGTTGTCGAACTCGATCTCAGCGAATTCAGCGTGGCAGAAAACGACGGCAGCCCACTGGTTGAGCCTTCCGATGAACCCGTACCCATCGTGGAAGCCCCGGACTTCGGTCTGGACGAACCGGGTGCGATACTCGAGACGCTGAAAGAAGAAAAGGAACTGCTCAATCC
>JAQCAK010000304.1 GCA_027621895.1 Pseudomonadota bacterium
GGTTGTGCGCGTCTTCGGCAATTCCCTCAGGCTTGGGCTGCACCGCGCGCCTGAAGACCCGATCCAGGGACTGAAGGCGGTTTTCTCCATCAGGTCCAGCAAGGATCACCAGGCCGTGACCTTCCGCATTGACGAGGAAGCTGTTCACCTGTCACCGGGTGTTGCCCCTGATGCCGCCATCGTGATTACCATGGATTTCGACAGGCCGGAAGACAAACCCCGGATCAGTAACCTCTGGCGACATCCCCTGCTGGCCTGGCGAATCGGCAAGCTGCTGAGCCTGCCGCTGCCAAACTGGGCTGACAGTGCCAAGCGCTTCTGGTCCGCCAGCAGGGATCTGCCTCACATGCCGGCCAGACTGATCATCACCTGCAGCGACGAGCAGCGCAGCCTGAGCTTCGGTGAGGGTGAACCCCGGGTGGAGCTCATCGCAACCGCCAAAGTGCTGGAGCAGCTGCTGGTGGGTAACACGTTACTTGTACAGGAACTGATCTCCGGCAAGGTGCGTATCCGCGGCAAACTGCAGCACATGGCAGGATTGACCCAGGCGTGCCAGAAACTGATGCTGGGAGAGATCCATGGATGAGCCGACTATCGAAGAGTGGATGGACCGCCATCATGTCGAGGTGGTTCGCACGCACGCCACCAACCTGGACGGCCTCGTTGTTGGCAAATACCTCAACCGCTACAAGTTTCTGAAGTCCCTGCCCCACGGGCACAGCATGGCAGACCTGGGGCTGGCCATGGATCTGACCGGCATGCCTCACCTCACCTTCTGGCACGATTTTCGCCACGCCATGATTGGTGACATACAGCTGCGACCGGATATGGACACCATTATTTCAGATGGCACTGACCCGGACCTGGGCCATGTCATCTGCGACTTCACCGGCGTGGATGGCAGTGAGATACGGCTGTGCCCACGTACCCTGCTCAAAGATGTGACCCGGCAGATCGCGGATGAGGGTTTCAGCGTCAAGGCGGCCTTTGAGCTTGAATTCTTCCTGTTTAAAAATTCCTTCGACACTGCCAGGCGCCGCGAGTACAGGCACCTGGAACCTGTCGGGGCATCAACCCAGCAGAATATCTACTTTGCCCGTAACGCCTATCACGCCAAGCCATTTATGGACGAGGTCATCAAGCGGCTGAACTGGCAGAAGTTCGAATGGGAATCCTGGAGTGACGAGGGCGGCGTCGGTCAGGTGGAACTGAACTTCCCGCCTGCGGATCCGGTCAGGGCCGCGGATACCATCAGCCGGATGAAGCAGATCATTTACGAGGTCGCGGTAGACCGGGAGATGTCAGTCTCCTTCATGGCACAGATCGCCCCGGGCTACGCCAACGGACTCCACATCCATCATTCACTGCAGAAGGCCGATGGCAGTTCCGCGTTCCTTGAGACCGGCGGTCGCTCTCCCCTGTTCCATCACTGGATTGCGGGCATTCTGGCATCCATGCCCGGGGCGACTTCCATACTTTGCCCGACCATCAACGCCTACCGCAGACTGAAAGAGTTTTCCGCACCGCCAACCGCCGCGACCTGGGGTGAGGAAAACAAATCAGCCGCCTTGCGGGTAATCACCCGCTCCGACAGTCTGGCCCGGATCGAGCACAGGCTTGCCTCCGGCGATGCCAATCCCTACCTGGCGCTGGCAGCAGTGCTGGCTGGCGGGCTGGCTGGGTGGCAGCAGCGCCTTTCTCCCCCGGATGAACTCAACGAAATGGCCTGGGGCCTGCCAGAGGACCATGAACGCCTGCCGAACAGCATCATGAGAGCCGCTGACGCCCTGGATAAAGACACCCTGCTGGCCTCGGTTCTCGGCAAGGATGTGGTCGACTACTGGGTCAACACCCGCAAGCTGGAGTGGCTGTCGTTTCACTCCGATGGTGCTGATCCCGAATCACCCGAACCGACTCCCTGGGAATATCGACGTTATTTTGAATTGATGTAAGGAGAAACTTCATGCGCAACCTGATGCGGATACTACCGGCAGCACTGCTGGCGCTGATGCTGGCTGGCTGTGAGTCAACCTACTACGATGCCATGGAAAAATTCGGTATCCACAAGCGGGAAATCCTGATCGACCGGATTGAGGATGCCCAGACCGCACAGGAAGAGGGCCAGGAGCAGTTCCGGGATGCCCTCGAACAGTTTCAGGCCATGGTGAATTTCGAGGGCGGTGAACTGGAAGACATTTACAACCGCCTGGACTCGGAATACCAGGACTCGGTGGACGCCGCTGAAACCATCCGGGATCGCATCGATGCCGTTGAATCCGTTGCCGAGGCACTGTTTGATGAATGGACCGCGGAACTGGATCAATACAGCAGCGCGGCCCTGCGCCGGGACAGCGAACGCCAGCTGGACCAGACCCGTCGACGCTATGAGAAGCTCATCAGTTCCATGCGCCGTGCAGAAGCCACCATCGATCCCGTACTGGACAGCCTGAAAGACAACGTGCTGTTCCTGAAACATAACCTGAACGCCCGGGCCATCGCCTCCCTGAAGGGCGAACTGGGTAGCGTCAATGAGGATGTCACCAACCTGATTGAGGCCATGCAGCGGGCCATCAACGAGTCCAATGCATTTATCGAACAGATGCGCGAGGGTACCTGATCCCTACTCCGGCAGCACCCGCGCGTAGGTGAAGTCCGGGTCCTGCCCCAGGGTTCGCCGCAGCATGCCGCGAAGCCGCGGATGGACGACATAGGCGCTGCCGGTCTCGGCAGTCGGCAGGATGGGGACTTCCTCGATCAGGATGCGCTGCAGTTCCCCGCCCGCCCTGAATCGCTCCACCGGATCCGTCGAAAAGCGCAGCTGGTCAAGAAACCGGTCGTACTCCGCATTCACAAACTTGCCCCGGTTGTTCGGATTGTAGGAACCCAGCAGGTCCGCATAGGTCACCAGGTCATCAAAATCCGGATACCAGCTGCTGAGGACCAGGTCGAACTGTCCCTGTCTCGCTTTTACCAGGTACTGCTTGAAGGTCTGCTGGTCTACCAGGGCTTTCAGCCCCAGGGTCTGCTGCAGCAGACCCTGGAAATACTCGGCGACCTTGGCACCTGTGGGCGATGACACGGTCAGGATGGAGAGCGGCGGTATCTCGCCCAGCGTTGCCCGCGCCTGCTGAATCTGTGCCCGCGCCCTGACCAGGTCCTTCCTGATGACTGCTGGCGGGTATTCCTCAACAAACTTGTGCTCCGCACCATTGATCCAGCTGGGAAACAGGGTTCTCGCCGGCTTGTAACCGGGAATCGCGATGACCTGGTTCACATACTGGTCAGGGTCAAACGCGGATTGCACGGCCTGGCGTAGCGCCTTGTTCGCGGTCGGTCTGCCGTCCCGCATGTTGAACCAGATATAGGCCACGCCACCCGACAGGAAGGTGCGAACCCGCAATCCCTGGTCCACGGCATCCTTGACGGTTTCTGCATCCAGCCGGGCGAAGGCGATCTGGTCATCACGGAACAGATTCAGGCGGGTACGGTTGTCAGAGGTGATGTACGCAACATCGATTTCATTCAGCGAAATGGCGTCACGGTTCCAGTAATGCGGATTCTTCCGGAGCGTCAGTCGAGCCTCATGGACCCATTCGGTCATCATGAAGGGGCCGTTATAGATCAGGGTATCCGCCTCGGCGCCGAACCTTGATCCCTGCTCTTCATAAAAATCCTGCCTGACCGGAAAGAAAGTGCCGTGGGACATCAGCGACAGGCAGTAGCCACAGGGTCGCTCCAGCTCAACAACC
>JAQCAK010000004.1 GCA_027621895.1 Pseudomonadota bacterium
GCTGACCGAGAACATTCAACGCAATCTTGTTGGCAGCATTATCGAACAGCAAGGGCTGCGGTATCGCGATGGTGGCGCTGAGGATCGTCGGGAATATCATGCGATTACCCGTGGCTGGATCGCCAATGAACTGTTTCGCCGGGTAGACTCCCGGGGCAGAACGATCGGCCAGTTTCTGCGCGATGACCTGTGTGGCCCGCTGGATGCTGACACCTATATTGGCGTACCGGAACAGGTCCTGGCGCGGATCGTACCCATTTCACCGCTCGGGCTCCGGTTCCACCTGAAGGAAAGCCTGAAACCCGGGTTTCTGGGCCGCCGTGTCAAAGACAATATCTTCCAGACCACCGGTAAACTGCTGCCGATGGTGACGCGAGCCCGTCGCAGAACCACCGCGGATGCGCCGCCGCCCTTCGAAGGGATGGAAGAGATAGCGTTCTTTAATGAGCGGTCCGTTGCGATGGGCGAAACACCATCCGCCAACACGCACAGTTCCGCCAGGGGTCTGGCCAGGCTGGCAGCTGTCATGGCTAACCGCGGTCGCTGGCAGGATGTACAGTACCTGGAAGAGTCCGCCTGGCAGGCCATGCACGATGAACCCGAGACCCGGACCATGGGATTCAATGTGACATTTACCCAGGGTGGTCTTGCTCGATTCGGCCGGTCGAATGCGCCCGCACCAGCCATTGTGCGTGCAGCGAATGATGGTCGTGAAGGTTTCTATGGCTGGATGGGTCTGGGTGGGTCCATTTTTCGGTGGCATCCGGAACTTGGTATCGGATTCGCTTTTGTCCCGACTTCCCTGCATGTGCTGGATATCGTGAATGAGAGGGGCAAGCTGTTTCAGGCGGAAGTACTTCGCTGCGTGCAGTCCTAGGCAATGCTGGATATGTTTTACTGGTCAGGTTCTTACAGGGTAATCGAGCAGGGTAAACGCCAATGACGACAGACAAAAAAGTTGCACTGGTTCTTGGTGCGGGTGTTGCGACCGGTGGCGCCGTTGCCCGGCGATTTGCCCGTGAAGGTTTCATCGCCTGCATGGCCCGGCGCCAGGGTGACAAGCTCGCTGAGCTGGTGAGTCAGATCGAGGCCGAAGGTGGCCAGGCGGTTGGCTACAGTTGCGATGCGACCCAGGAAGACCAGGTTGTCGCCCTGATCGAGCAGATCGAGTCCGAGGTTGGGCCCATCGAAATGGCCTGCTACAACGCGGCTGTTGGCGTTGCGCACAGCATCCTGGATTTTCCTGCCGAAGACTACGAAAGAGTCTGGCGGATCAATACCTTCGGTGCATTCCTGATGGGGCGAGAGGTCGCAAAACGGATGGATGAACGGGGCCGGGGGACGATTCTGTTTACCGGGGCGACGTCAGCGCTGCGGGGTAAATCCCATCTGGCAGCCTTTGCAGGATCCAAGCACGCCCTGCGAGCGCTCACGGAAAGCATGGCCCGGGAACTGTTCCCGAGAAACATCCATGTGGCGCACATCATTATTGATGGCCCCATTGATACACCCCTGATCCGGCGTCGAATGCCACAGGTTTTCGAAGAGCGCCCGGCCGATGGTGTGCTGAATCCGGACGATATTGCGGAAACCTACTGGAACATCCACTGCCAGCCACGCAGCGCCTGGCTGAGCGAAACCACTCTCAGACCCTGGCTGGAACCCTGGTAACCAGCGGTTCTCAGCGGACAACAACGACGGGAAGATGCCATGACAAAAACTGTCGAGTTTTTCTTCGATTTTATGAGCCCGCCCAGCTACCTGGCGTGGACCCAGATGCCCGGCATTATTGCCAGGACCGGTGCCAGTGTCAGGTACCGGCCCATGTACACCATTGGTCTGCACGACATCGTGGGTAACCAGTCACCGATCATGGTGCCTAACAAGGGGAAGTGGGTGCGTGATGATCTGCAGCGATATGCCCGGGGCTATGGGGTTACACTCAACATGAACCCCCATGGACTGATCAGGATACTGCCATCGAGCCGGGCTGCAGCCCTGGCCGAACAGGAGGGCGATCTCGAGCAGTTGATGGCGGTTGTTTTTCCGGCAATGTTCGTCGAGGGTCTCAACCTGTCGGACATTGAAGTAGTGGGCAGCCTTATCGAGCGGGCGGGGCTCGACGCGAAGCGCTATCTTGATGCCATTCAGACTGAGGAAGTGAAAGCCCTGCTCAAGAACAATACCCAGGAAGCTGCAGATCGCGGGGCCTTTGGTGCGCCCACCTTTTTCATCGGTGACACCATGCACTTCGGCCAGGACAGATTGCATTTCGTAGAACAGGATCTTGCCGCGTAGGATCAGCGGAAAATGATAACTGCTACCCTGTGTAGCCAAACCGATAGGATGCGTTGACCATGAGTACACTGTTTGGGCCGGTTGTTCAGCAGGGCTATGTTGTCCCCGATGTGGAAGCGGCAATTGATCACTGGGTTGCAAGAGGCGTCGGCCCGTTCTTCCTGCAGGATATCAGCGGATTTCCCGGCTGGTATGACGGGCGGGACATCATGGCGGATATGCGCGCCGCCTTCGCGTATTGTGGTGACCAGCAGATCGAGGTGATCAGCCCGGCAGGAGACCATCCGTCCATTTACAGGGATTTTCTTGACCATACGCCCCAGGGCGGCCTGCAGCACCTGGCCTACTGGGTTGACGACGTCGATGAGGCACTGTCAGGCATTGCCGCTGCCGGTCATGACTACAAGGTCTGGCAACGCTACGGACAGGCACCGGACTACAAGGCGCACGCCTACATCGACAGCATCGATAAACCTGGCGTCATGATTCAACTCATGGCGAGAAGCGAATTCTACGACATGTTCTTTGGCCTGATTCAACAGGCGGCGGCGGACTGGGACGGTGCGACAGACCCGGTTCGGATGCTGGATATGTCCACCGGGTCACCGCAGGCAGTGCCCTATCGTCGCTAGGCGTTTTCCCGCTTTCCCCGGCCCTGCCGTCAGGATTTTTTCCGGTTCACTTTTACGGGCAGGTAGGTGTAACCGTTAACGAATGACGAAAAGGTTCGTTCGGGTTCTGCCTGTACCTCGATCCGCTCGAAACGCTTCAGGATCTCTTCCCAGAGGATGCGCAGCTGCAACTCTGCCAGACGATTCCCCATGCAGCGGTGAATGCCGAAGCCGAATGACAGGTGCTGGCGTGAGTTAGGTCGCTCGATATCCAGTTCGTCCGCGTTGTCGAAGACATCCGCATCGCGGTTACCTGATGCGTACCACATGAGAATCTGGTCGCCCTGTTTAATCTGCTTGCCGCGAATCTCGCAATCGCTGTTGGCGGTTCTTCGCATATAGGCCAGCGGCGTCTGCCAGCGAATCAGTTCGGCCACCATCTTCGGGATCAGGTCCGGGTTGGCGATCAGTTTGTCATACTGTGCTGGAAACCTGTTCAGTGCATAGACGCTGCCGGACATGCTGTTGCGCGTGGTGTCATTGCCGCCAACGATCAGCAGCAGCAGGTTGCCCAGGTAGTTCATGGGGGAAATGTCTTTCGTATCCTTGCCATGGGCCAGCATGGACACCAGGTCATTGCCGGGATTCTTCAGACGCTCTTCCCGCAGGCGGGTAAAGTACTCAAGACATTCCAGGAATTCCTGTCGACGTTCTTCCTCGGATTCAATAATCCCGCCGGGCTGGGGAATCGCAAAAGTCACATCAGACCAGCGTGTCAGTTTTCGCCGGTCCTCAAAGGGAAAATCGAAAAGCGTCGCCAGCATCATGGTGGTGAGTTCAATCGATACGGTGTCTACCCAGTCAAAGGTCTCGCCTTCCGGCAATGAATCCAGCACCTGGCAGGTTCGCTGGCGAATCAGTGGTTCCATCTCAGCAAGATTGCTGGGGGCAACGACGCCGGTCACGGTTTTTCGCTGGACGTCGTGTACCGGCGGATCCTGGGCGATAAAAGTTGTGATGCCCAGCGCGCCATCAGGCAGTTCGGCATCAACGGGCAGCCCCAGGGTGATACCGTGAGCCGAGCTGAAGTTCTGCCAGTCCGAATCTACCTGCTTGATATCCTCGTACTTTGTCAGTGACCAGTAACGTCCCGCCAGTTCGGTTTCATTGAAGTGAACCGGGTCCTCGGCACGCAGGCGTTCAGCGTATTCTTTCCAGCGATGTTCGCTCCAGAGCCGGGCATAGATCAGGTTGATGTCTTCAAGTGGCACATCGTACGCCGACGGGATCTCTTCCCGCGCACTGTTTTCGCTACCCTGTGCTGTGCTGGCAGGTTCCGGCTGGCTGTTGTGGATCTCGCTCATGTAGAAATTCCGCTGTGTTTTGGCTATGGGCGGGCATTCTACAGTCCAATGTTGTCAATGTCTACATTGTATAATTGGGCGACCTGTTCGCTCCGTGGGCAGTTGAAACCCGCTGGAGTCTCGTTTCACTGGATTGATTCTTTCCTGAATAGGCAGGCGTGACTTTGATTTCTAGTGGTGAGGGAACTCGGGTATCTTAGTCAACCAGATGCTCACAACTGATATCGCAAATGTCCAAAACTGAGAATCTCAGGATTCGGCGTACCCGATCACTGGTCGCGCCGGCTGTATTGCATGAAGAACTGCCGCTCTCAGATTCTGCGTCACTGCTGGTGAGTCAAAGCCGTGAGGCGATCGTTGCTGCTATCCATGGTAACGACCCCCGCCTGGTTGTTGTTGTCGGCCCCTGCTCTATTCATGACCTGGATGCCGCCCGGGAATATGCAGTGCGTCTGCGGGGACTGGCGGAACGAACACGGGACAAGTTGCTGATTGTCATGCGGGTCTACTTCGAAAAGCCCCGCACGACAGTTGGCTGGAAAGGTTACATCAATGATCCCCTGATGGACGGCAGTTACCGGGTTAACGAGGGCCTGAAGCGCGCGCGCCAGTTGTTGTCAGAGCTGACCGACCTGGGATTACCCACCGCGACAGAGTTTCTCGACACGACCTTCGGGCAGTACTATTCCGACTTCATCAGCTGGGGTGCAATCGGTGCAAGAACCACCGAAAGCCAGATACACCGGCAGCTGGCGTCCGGGCTGTCCATGCCGGTCGGTTTCAAGAATGCAACTGACGGCAGCGTGGGGACGGCCCTGGACGGGATCATCGCAGCAGGGCACAGCCATCTGTTTCCGTCGCTGACCCTCGAGGGTGCACCCGCCTTGCTGGAGACAACTGGTAACGCAGATTGCCACCTCGTCCTGCGGGGTGGTAAACAGCCCAACTACGATCGGGAATCTGTTGCAGCGGCAATCAGGGAGATGGACCGGCGTGAAGTGACGACCGGACTCATGATTGACTGCAGTCATGCGAACAGCGAGAAACAACACGAGAATCAGCTGAGGATTGCGAGGCTTGTCGCAGAACAACGCCGCGACAACAGGCGAATCCTGGGCCTGATGATTGAAAGTCACCTGGTGGCAGGCAGACAGAATGAGCCTGCAACCTGGGGACAGAGTATTACCGATGCCTGCATCGGATGGGAGGATACTGAATCACTGTTGCTTGAACTGGCAGAGTATCCGCTCTAGCGCTGAAAAGATCGTTCAGCGAAACTTAAGGTCCGCTCGGGATACTCGTCGGACAAGCTAAAAGACGGTAGTAACGATGGAAGAATACCAGTCAATTAATGGCGTGATTTCCCTGACCATGGGAGCCTCATGGGCGAGTGGCATCAACCTTTACGCGGCGCTGGTCATGCTCGGATTCGCTGGTGCCACGGGCAATGTGGATCTGCCTCCTGGCCTGGAAGTCCTCGAAAACCCCCTGGTGATCGGGGCTGCCGGCTTGATGTACATCACTGAATTCTTCGCGGACAAGATCCCCGGTGTTGATACCACCTGGGACGCCCTGCACACCTTTGTGCGGATTCCGGCGGGTGCATTGCTGGCCATGGGAGCCGTGGGTGATGTCACGCCGGCGCTCGAGATTGCCGCGGGCATCCTCGGCGGCGGCCTGTCGGCCACCAGCCATGCGGTAAAGGCGGGAACCCGTCTTGCGGTCAATACATCACCTGAGCCTTTCAGCAACATTGGTGTTTCGCTGGCAGAGGACGTCGCAGTGATCGGCGGGTTGTGGGCAGCGCTGACTCATCCGGTGGTGTTCCTGGTGTTGCTGGCGATTTTTCTTTGTCTGGCCATATGGCTGCTGCCAAGAATCTGGCGCGGCGTCAAATTTGTATTCCGCAAGCTGGGCCAGCTGTTTGGGGTGGTCGACAAAGAACCACCGACCGTTCATACCATGCCGGGCCCGGTGCTTTCCCCCGCGGGCGCTGGCGGCGATATCACGTCCGAGCTGGAACGGCTTAAACGGCTGCTGGATGACGGCGCAATCAGTGCGGAAGAGTTTGAAACCCTGAAGCGGCGACTGCTGTAGCTTCATTGATTGCCCGCCTGTCTTCCTTTCAGGTTCGTGGTGCATTTCATGGCCGAGTAAGCCATCCTTGAGACTTTGCGATAGCGAGAGCAGTCATGGGTTTCAGCAGATTAATCTGGGGCGTGAAAGCCAGTTTCAGGAGCTACGTCGAAGCCGTTGGCGGGAAAGTCACCTTGAGTGATGGTGCGACCAGGACCGAAGACGGGGCTTTTGTCTTCACGGCTGTACCCGGCGGTGGCCTGGTGATCGCACCAGACGGCAGCGGGACCGGTTCGGTGCGCTTCGAGGGCTCAGTCACCTTCGATGCCCACGGCGGTATGCTCAAGGCGACGCTCACTGAACTCGCCGTGGAAGCGACAGCCGACGGTCTCGTCCTGACATCGCTCGAAGCGCCCATGAACCAGGGACGCTGCACGATCGCCGGGTTGAGCCTGGCAGAGTTGGGGCCGGAAGGTGCGATCACCCTGCGAGCCGAGATCACCCTCGACGGGATGTACCAGATCGCCGACAACTACCCGCCAGGCACCGAGCTGGACCCCTTGCAACTGGATTGAGCCCTGAAACGCCTGTGGCTATTCCAATCACTGGAATCGTGAGGAAAGCGCAGCGCTTAACCTGTGATCGCCAGACTGATTCCAGCCGCGGGGCGAAGCATGTTTAAATAACCCATCGTGATCAAATAGAAGTCATATGAGCAAGGAAGTGAAATTTGTAGACGGGCTTAGAGCCTTCAAGCCTCACGCCAACGCACCGGATTTTGTTAAAGCCGCGCTTGAGATCAATATCAGTGAGCTGCGTGGCTGGCTTGATGCCCAGCAGGGAGACAAGGTTCGGCTGGACCTGAAGGAGTCCAGGTCCGGGACCTACTACTGCTCTGTGAACAATTTTACGCCTGATCCGGGCAGAGGAAGCGGCAACAGCGCTCCCCGTGATGCTGCGCCGCCGGATCTCTCAGAGCCACCGCCAGCGGACGACTACGACGACATTCCGTTTTAGCGACGTTCAACGTGCCTGACTCCACGGTTGATTTGGCAATGGGAGGCACGCAGGCCGGCTGTCAATCCGCCTGGCGCTGTTCAGACTGATCCCACTCTATTGTTGGTTGGCCACGCGTTCCTAATCCTCACCAGCATCCCATGATTTGTTATGCTGCAAGGCCAGACATATCTGTAGAAACCGAAAGATTGCAGCAACCGTGTGCGATCAGCAAACAGGGAAAATCCAATGCCAACAAACAGACGCATACTTTTAAATGAAATCCCCCAGGGAAATCTCAGTGAGGAACATTTCGCCCATGATGAGGTAGAGATTGAAAGCCCGATCGATGGTCAGGTGCTCGTAAAAACACTGATCCTCTCCCAGGACGCTGCCAATCGTGCCTGGATGCAGGGCGCAACCTATCGAAGCGCGCTTTCAAGCGGACAGGTGATGTCCAGTGGCGGTATCGGTCAGGTGGTGGAATCCCGCGATGATCGATTCAAGAAGGGCCAGCTGGTGGCAGGTGACCTGGGCTGGCAGGAATATGCCGTGCTGCCGGGCAAGCAGATTGCAGCGGTGGTGGACCACCCGGGTCCGATTTCCCATGGTCTTTCGCTGCTGGGCGTGGCAGGGCTGACGGCTTATCACGGCCTGATCAATGTGCCTGGCATTCACGCCGGCGAAACCCTGCTGGTCTCCGCCGCTGGTGGTTCCGTGGGCTCTCTCGTGGGCCAGATCGGTCGGATCAAGGGCGCCCGGGTGATCGGTGTTGCCGGTGGGGCAGAGAAATGCCAGTGGGTGATTGATGAACTCGGTTTTGATGCCTGCCTTGATTACAAGGACACGTCGGCGCCATTACGTGATCAACTCAAGGAGTCTGCGCCGGCAGGCATCGATGTCTATTTTGACAACACGGGCGGCGATATCCTGCAGGCGGCACTGTTCGCCATGAAAATGAAAGGCCGGGTTTCCTGCTGTGGCGCGGTTTCCATGTACGACGGCAAGCCGAAACCCGGTCCTTTCGGTGTGCCCGGCCTGCTGGTCACAAAGCGGTTGCGGATGGAGGGCTTTATCGTCTCTGACTATCGGCACTTTGATCAGGATGCGATCCATGACCTGTCAATGTGGGCCAGGCAGGGGGAACTGAAGGTGGTGGAAGATATTATTGATGGTCTCGAGAACGCCCCCCGGGGCCTGATTGGCCTGCTGGCTGGTGAGAACCGGGGCAAGCGCATGATTCGGGTTGCGGAACCGGATTAGCCGGTCGAGATAAGTCTCTTCTCGAAAAGTGGCATGCCTGCCTTGATGTGATACGGGAACTGAACGCAGTCATGGACTGGACCCAAATCGACGCGGTGCTGTTTGACTTTGATGGTACGCTGGCGCCTAACCTGGACCTGCCGGGCATGCGCAAGGCGGTCGTCGCGTTCACCCTGGAGTGTGGTGTGCCACCAGCGGTTTTCGACGGTCAGTACATTGTAGAGATTATCGACGTCTCAACGGCCTGGCTTCGCGAGCAGTCCGTGCCTTCAGTGCCCGCTGCCGAGTATTCGGCCCGGGCTCACGGGATCGTTGCCGGGCTGGAACTTGATGCGGCTTCCCGGACGCGGCCCTTCGAGGGCGTCAGATCCTTGCTGCTGAGGCTTGCTGACTCGGGTGTCCGAACGGGCGTGGTTACCAGGAACTGTCGCCAGGCGGTGTTGGAAACGTTTCCGGATATTCTTGAGCACGTGGATGCGGTCCATGCCCGGGGAGACGTGGATTATCTCAAGCCAGATCCTCGCCACCTGCAGGCTGCGCTGTCTGCCCTGGGCTGTGATTCAGCACGTGCCATGATGGTTGGAGATGGCGCCCTGGATATGGAAGTCGGTAAAGTACTGGGCATGTACTGTGTTGGTGTGCTGAGTGGATCGTCTGATAAAGACCGGTTAACGGCTGCAGGTGCTGATCGGGTGCTGGACAGTTGTCTTGACCTGGACTTGCCCTGATCTGCCAGAAGGGGTCGCACAGGTTTTGTCCAGATCTGTAACCCCCGGTGTTCAATTAATGTATTTCAACCCACGGTGAACAGCGGGTCTCGACGATGACCGCAACGAACTGATGATCAACAGGATGGAAAAGGAGGATCACTTGCCAGGCGTAACGCTAGACGTGAATGGGAAAAAACACACCGTTGATGTGCCACAGGACATGCCGCTGCTCTGGGCGCTGCGCGATGTCATGGGGCTGACGGGTACCAAATTTGGTTGTGGCATTGGCCAGTGTGGTGCCTGCACTGTGCATGTGAACGGTCAGCCAATGCGAAGCTGTGTCATACCGGCAAGTGCGGTTGCGGGGCAGAAAATCACCACGATCGAGGGACTGGCTTCCAATGGAGAGCTGCATCCCCTGCAGCAGGTGTGGATTGAGCAGGATGTGGCGCAGTGCGGTTACTGCCAGACCGGGCAGATCATGTCGGCAGCTGCGCTGCTGAATCGCAACGCCACGCCTTCAGATGCGGATATTGACGCGGCCATGTCAGGCAACTACTGCCGGTGCGGCACTTACATCCGGATCCGCGAGGCGATTCACACCGCAGCCCAGCGAACCGGCGCGGGTTTTTACAATGCAGCGCCCGCGGCCCATAAAGCGCCCGCGGCCGATGAAGCAGCCGCGGCTGAGCAAGCGGAGCACCAGGTATGAGCGGCGTGAACCTTGAAGATGTACTGCAGGCCCTGAGACAGCAGTCCGGCGGCATTTCACGCCGGGGTTTTCTTAAGCTCACCGGTGTGGCAGGCGGTGGCCTGCTGCTGGCTGCCAGGATGCCGGCATTGGCCGAGGAAGGGCCGAGCCTGGTAGGTTCCGTTGAATTGAATGCCTTTGTCAGCATCGCCGAGGACGGCACCATTACGATCTATTCCGCGACGCCGGAGATGGGGCAGGGCATCAAGACTTCCCTGCCAATGATCGTTGCTGAGGAAATGGGTGCCAGCTGGGATGACGTCAGGGTATTGCAGACAGAAGAGGTCAACACCGAAATCTACGGCGAACAGTGGACCGGTGGTTCCTACACGCTGAATCGGGAATGGAACATCATGCGCCGCCTGGGCGCCTCGGCCCGGGAGATGTTCCTGGCGGCCGGCGCTATCGCCATGGAGCTGCCCCGCAGCGAACTGAAAGCGGAAGACAGCCGCGTTTACCATATTCACAGTGACGCCTCGCGTTCCTTTGCGGAACTGGCTGCACTGGCTTACCGACAACCTGTGCCGGATCCTGACACACTGGTCTTCAAGGGGCGCCAGGAATACCGAATTATCGGCACTGCCAAAAGCCAGGTTGACTCAAACCAGATTGTGACGGGCACAGCAGACTTCGGCATCGATACCCGGGTAGACGGCATGTTGTACGGGGTATACGAGAAATGTCCCGCGGTCTATGGCCGGGTTGTGTCTGCCAACATTGATGAAGTCAAACGTGAGCCCGGTATTGTTGATGCCTGGATCATCAAGGGGAATGACAATCCCCGTGAACTGCTGGATGGCGTCGGTATCGTGGGCACCAGCACCTGGGCGGTATTCCAGGCCCGTAATAAACTGGTGATCGAGTGGGATGAGTCCAGCGCATCAAAAGACAGCTGGACAGACTTCAAGCAGTTTGCAGAATCCCTGGAAGCCCGGGTTGGTTCCGAAGTGCTGGTGTCCCGGGGTGATGTTGATGCGGTTCTCAAGGATGACCGGCACAGGATCGTCGAAAGTTTCTATGAGTTCCCTTACGTCTCGCATCTTTGTCTTGAGCCGATGAACTGTACGGCGCACTTCAAACCCGGTGTAAATGGCGCTAAAGATCACCTGGAGGTCTGGTTGCCAACACAGATGGGTCCGCGTTTTCAGGCCATGGCAAAAGATCGTTACGGGCTTGAAGCTGACCAGGTCACTATCCACATCAAGCGGATGGGGGGGAGCTTTGGCCGCCGAACGAGCAACGAATATGCCTGCGAGGCGATTGAGCTTTCCATGCGCGCAGGGCGTCCGGTCAAGGTGACCTGGTCCCGGGAAGACAATATGAAGTACGACTTCTTCCGCGCCGGAGGGTTCCAGCAGATTCGTGCTGCGCTGGACGAGTCGGGCAAGGTTGCTGGCTGGGAAGAGCACGCGATTGGTGTGGAGCAGGACGGCAAGCAGGCGATAGGCTCGGGATTTCGCACCGGTGCTTTTCCGCTTGCCAGTTTTCCGGTGGTTCGGGGCTCGCACACCCTGGTTCCGAAAAAGACATTGCTGGGGCCATGGCGAGCACCCTGGTCCAATACGCACGCATTTGTGACCCAGGGCTTTATCCATGAACTGGCGGTGGCAGCTGGCCGTGATCACCTTGAGCTGTTGCTGGAGATGCTCGGTGAACCGCGCTGGCTTGAGGAAGGCAATATCCGTGCAATGAATACCGGGCGCGCTGCGGATGTCATTCGCCTCGCGGCCGAAAAAGCAGGCTGGGGTCGTGAAATGCCCCCGGGATCAGGCCTTGGGCTGTCCTTCTATTTCTGCCATGCGGCCCATGTGGCCGAGGTGGCAGAGGTCAGTGTCGATACCAACAGGAAGCTCACCCTGCACAGGGTAACCGCGGCAGTAGACGTGGGGCCGATCGTCAATATGAGTGGTGCGCTCTCACAGGTACAGGGTGCCATCATCGATGGATACAGCACCATGGTGGGTCAGAAGATTACCATGGAGAACGGGCGTATCCAGCAGACCAACATGGATCAGTATCCAGTGCTGCGGATACCGGCCGCGCCTGCTGTTGACGTCCATTTTATCCAGAGCGACAACGAGCCCACGGGCCTCGGTGAGCCCGCGCTGCCACCGCTGGCACCGGCCGTGGCGAACGCCATTTATGCGGCCACTGGAGAGCGGGTGCGCAAGATGCCGTTATCTGAGCTCGGGTTTACCGTGTGAGTCCATGAACTGCGTCCCGGGTCGCCGTTCAACCTGGGTTACAATGGCGGCCCGGTTCACCCAGAGAGAGAAATCAGCTTGGAATCCTATGCATCCATGGTGCTCGGTGGCGCCGATCGAAATGTTGAGCGGCTGGGTGTTTTCATCGCCTGGCTCATCAACAATCAGCTGTTTGCATCCGGTATGGAGCAGGAGCATGGCCAGCTGATGACAAGGGTCAGAATCCAGGACCTGACAGGTGCAGACTTTTTTTCCACCGCGCTGCTCGGCGAATTGCGACCAGCCCAATTGACGGAAACCGGGCGGCGGTTTACCGACCAGTATCTGGTGTCCGGCCAGTTTGATCGCGACTATGGCGCTTTGGACTTCAGCGGGGACGATGAGTGGCTTCGATATGCGGTGCTAGCGCCGATTATCACCCGTGAATTTCGGCAGTTCAGCCAGCCACGGGACGACGGTCCTGTCAGGAAACTTGCCAGGGTGCTGCAGTTTCCCGGCAGACAGCATCGAGATAAACACACATCCGGATAATCCGCCATGGCTGAAGTGGCGTTGAGGAATCTGTCTCCCAGTAGATTACTTCCTCTGCCAGGCGCCGCCGGCGATCCGGATATAGCCACCCGGCTCGGTCTTCTGGATCGCCTTTTTCCCCGCCAGTTGCTCCACGGCGCTCACTTCGATGTTGTTGCTGTCAGCGATCCGTTCGTACTCTTCCCGTCTTTTCCCATTGATCTCATTGATCAGCGTCCTGACTTCCCGTGAAGGAGCCGTGTCAACTGCAGCGAGGTAGCCGCTGCTGTCCTCGCCCACGAGACCCTGCGCCTTGGCGCTGTCCAGCGATAGCTCAGCGAAGACCTGCATTGAGCAGGCCAACGCGATGGCAAGCAGTGCCGGTTTCAACAGATGGCTCAATCTCATGTCCAATACTCCCTAAAACAGTTCGCTGTTTTCGCTGAACAGGTCATCCAGCTGCTTGTCGACTTTGACGAGAATCTCATGCTTGATGTTCACATTCAGGTTGATTGTGATGGGCTCGTCCGAGGCAATTTTGACCGTGGGTGTGCAGGCTGCCGTGGCCAGTAATACTGACACCAGCACTGCGGAAAGCACATGTTTTGGTCCCTGCAAAAATCCGTCTGTTCTGATCACTTCGGTACCTCTCGGTTCTGACGCCAATATGGCGCTCACCGGCTTAACAGTTGCTGAACGCGTTCTTCCACAGTTTGCGCTGTCCGCAGTGATTCTAGCAACACCGGGATGTTCTCGCTGACTTTCAGGTTGAAATGAATGGGACGGCCGTTCTCAACCAGGGGGCTTCTGCCTTCAAGTCGTACCCGGCTCGCCAGGGTGCCATCCGGCCTGTAGTCAAAATCTGCAGTTAACAGGCTGTATCGGAAGTCCTGCAGCGCGCCAAGCCCCAGCGCTTGTTGCGGGTTTACAGCCGGCACGCTGGATCGATAGCTGATACGCCCGCCGGGGGGGCGAGCGGTGAGGCGGGCCAATGTCACACGTGGCTGATCGTTGCTCAGCGTCAGCGGGATTATGCCGTCCAGTGTGCCGTCTGCAGAGATGTCCTCACCTTCCAGGGCCAGCAGGTTGGACAAGGGCAGGGCTTCTACAATGACATTGAACTCGCTCTCACCGGTCTCGCTGGCATAGTCCAGCTGATCGATTGAGAACCGGCCGCCAAGGGGACGCACTTGAAGGGGAATCCTGCGGAAGATCGCCAGGTCTGTAGTGATGCCGAATCCCATGTCGATGACCGGGAAGCCCACATCAACGCTGCCAACCTGAACATCCGGCGATGAGATCTGCACTGATTCTGAATCCACCAGGATATCGAATGCGGCGGTGATATCGGCCGCGACCAGGTCATCGTGGTAAGCAACGCCCTGTTTCAGTTCCAGGCTGCCTGCACCTGCCAGTTTGCTGTCTGTCTCTGCCCCGGCGGGCTGGAATGTGCCAGATAAACTGAGATCGAGTTCTCCTGCCGCCAGGTCATAACTGGATTTCCAGCCAGGTAACTCGTTCTTCAGGAGCGCGCGGGCTACCTGATGCTTGATTGCGATTTGATAATCGACAGTACCGCTGGACAGATCGGCCTGCAGGTTCAGGTTGACCGGCATGGCCCTGGTGCTGGAATCAGCGCGAACTTTGCCGGTCAGTGCCAGGCTGTCACCCGCAACTGTCATTGTTGTGACATCAATCCGGGCAGCGCGAAAATTCAACTGGTTATCCTGCCAATTGAAAGATCCTGTGTTTGCGACGAGTTCAAGTTCCCGGGCTGATAGACTGAAAGACTCCATATCCAGGTCCACGGTAAACGCATTCCTGCCCCTCACGCTGAAGGCGTTTTCCGCGAAGCCCAGCTCCAGTTGCAGCCCGTCGCTGACAGTGGTTCTGGCACGGGGCCCGGTCAGTACGGTCGTCGCCAGTCCGCTTAAGCCCAGGGATTTCCTGCCTGGCATATCCTCATCCCATGAAACCGTCAGATCCAGGTCGGATCTCACACTGGCAGTGACCGGGGGGAAAACATCTGTCGATATCGGCAGGTCCATCCCGGCCTCGAACTGGAAGACCAGGCGGCTATCAGGGTCGAGGCTGTATTTCGTACCGTTGTAGGTCAAATCGGTGGCGAACACTTGCAGCCCGCTGGATGTCATGCTGACCAGGCCGGATGACATGCTGAGCTCGACAGGTCCCTTGATGAGCGGCTGGTTGAGGATGAGCGTGTCGTCAAGCGTCACCGTCCCCGGCATACCCAGGTCAAGGACCAGGTTTGCCCGGGTTTGCCCCTGCTCGCTCATCGTCGATAAATCCGGATCCGTGACAGGCAGTTGCGCTGTCATGTCAGCCACGATCCCGCTGCCTGCTTCCAGCTGCCATTCATTGCTGCCGACTGCCAGGGACCGGGCGCGAATATCGATAGCCGTTGCTGTGATGTCGAACAAGCCATCGGTGAGTGTAAGGGCCATGGATCCATTCACCGTGGCCTGGTCAAGGAGATGGCCGTCGCCCAGATCCAGGTCGCCAGCGACAAGGAACTGGAGATTGCCATCTGCGCAGGCAGTGGCCAGCAGTGTGGCCGGCTCGATCGGCCAGTCCAGCAGCAGACTGAAGTCACCGGTGAGATTACCTGTCAGTGTCTGCTGCAGGAGCAGTTGCGTCGCCAGGGCAAATACCTCGCCCGAAGCGGCGATGTCGCCATCCAGCCGTATCCTGCCCTGGTCCGGGTTGCCAGTCACCGTGATGGATTCCACCGCACCAGGAAGACCCGCTTTCAGACTCACAAGACCGGTGGGGTCCAGGCTTGCCTGCAGATCAACCGTGACCGGCCAGGTCAGGCTCTCGATGACCAGATCAGCCGAGGCGATGTCCGGATTCATCATCAGGCTCCCGCTGATACGGGCCTGGGGAACCTGGAGCTGAAGGTGGTGAACTTCTAAACGCGCTGCGGGTACCAGCATCCAGGGTGAGGGTGTGTCCCCGGGTGTATCAGCGCCTGAAGACGCATCGATAATTTCAATCCTGAGCTGTGCCATTTCCAGGGAAAGCAACCGTTGTTCGAGCAGCGAATCCAGGTTGTATCGGGCATGGGCTCCCTGAAGAGAAACGACGTAACCGGGCAGGTGTGCCGTGGCCTCGGTAACACGCAGGCTGCCGATGCCCGGCCGGTCAACGCGAACGGCCAGTGAGACTCCCTGTTCCAGTGCAATGCGGGTGAGCAGCCATTCGAGCAGGACCGGCGACAGCAGCCAGCCTGTGCCGATCAGCAACGCAACCGCTGTGATGACCGTGATAATCAGGCGGCGCATCAGCGAAAGTGCGTCATACGGTGTGTTGAAAGACGCTGGTCAATGGGCCTGGCCCGCATCACTGGCGGAACGCTCGTCGAGCAGGTCATCCAGCTGGTACACCCGGCAGGCATTATCCCGCAGGAAAGCGGGCCAGGTCTCATCCTGCAGCGGCAGGTCATCCAGTTCGCTGAAAATCCTGTCGTAGCCGAGTCCGGGGAAATATCCCGCGAACAACACCTTGTCCCTGCCTCTCTTGTTGGCGAACTCAAGAATGTTCCGGGGGTAGTGCTTTGGTGCCCAGGCAGATGTTGAGTAATAAAGGTTTGGCCACTTCAACAGCAGTTTGACACACAGATCCGTCCAGGGATCACCGCCGTGGCGCATCACGACTTTCAACTCGGGAAAAAAATAGGCCACTTCATCCAGCAGTCCGGGGTGCTGGCATTTGTAGGGCACGCGCGGACCCGGCACACCCACCAGCATATTGATGGGAATATCGAGCTCACAGCATTTTGCATAAAGCGGGTAGAACTTGCGGTCATCGATTGGCACCTGGGGGTTCAGCAGGCAGGGGGCAGCAGACGCTGCCTTGATGTTCCTGTGGAGCTTGACGGTGGATTCAAGTTCCCTGACGGAATCCATGCCCGCGTTGGGATTGACTCCCACTTCCCCGAAAAAGCGGGCCGGGTAGCGATCGAACATTTCAAGTGCACCTGCCGGATGCCGTGGGTTAACGTTCACCTGGGCCATCTGTACGCCAAATGCATCCATCATGGCCACTACAGCTTCCGGGTCAGCTGCAATGGACATCCTGTCGCCGGCGTCCTTGAACAGGTATTGCGCCGGGTGATGGGAAAACTCGTCGGTGCCCTTGTCTCGTGTCAGGGCTCTTGCCTGCTTCATGCCCATACCCGATTTCCCCGTTGGAATTTCCAGCATCAGGTCAATAGGACGAATGTTCCGGGGTCTGCTCATACAACGGTCTCTCGCTTTAAGGCTTAGCCATCATTATTCCGCAAGCGGTGCTGTAAAGTCATTGTTCCAGGCCGGGCGAGCGATCTTTAGGCAATACCGTTATGCTAGGCAGGGGGTGTGCCCCGGCAACAGGCGACAATCGGGATACGAGATGAACAAGGAAGAACAGGATCGACTGAACTCGGTCGCAGAGAAAAGCATTTACGCCGAGGGTGCAAATGCGGCGATGCAGCGCTATTGCTTTGCGGTGGTGGAAAAGTTTCTGAGAAGCGGCAACATCCTGGAACTGGGGCCAGCTGAAGGCCTGATGACGGAACCCCTGGTTGCCACAGGTCAGGCAGTGACCTGTATAGAAGGTTCCGAGGTCTTCTGCCGGATGCTCAGGGAAAAGTTTCCCTCGGCTACCATCGTCAATTCTCTTTTCGAGGAATACAGGCCAGCCAGTCGATTTGACAATATCATCCTGGGTCACGTGCTGGAGCATGTTGAGGATCCCGTGCAGATACTCAGTATGGTTAAAGAATGGCTGGCACCCGGGGGTATTATCTTCGCGGCTGTACCCAATTCTTCTTCGCTGCATCGCCAGGCGGGTGTCCTGATGGGCCTGCTGACGCATGAGAAGCAGCTGAATGCGATGGATATACATCACGGACACCGGCGGGTTTTCGATATTGAAGAATTCAGGCAGGTTTTTATTGAGGCCGGGCTGAACATTCAGACGCTCGGGGGATACTGGCTGAAGCCTGTCTCCAGTGCGCAGATCGAAGAAACCTGGAACGAGGCGATGCTGCAGGCGTACATGGTGCTGGGCGAAAAATACCCTGAGATTGCAGCGGAAATTTATGTCGTTGCAGGCAGGAATGACTGAAACCCCGATGCAGAGCGATCACGGTCGAACAGTGACGGTGCTGGTTGGCGCCGGTGGTTCGGGAACCGCGTTCGCGATTGTGTCCCGGCTTCGTTCGAGTTTCGGGTCAGGTTTGCGAATTGTCACCATGGACGTCAACGAGGCGCACCTGGTCACTGCCTCATTGCTTGCGGACGGGTTCTGCCAGGCGCCCTATGCCCATGAAGAGACATTCAGCGGTTTCGTGGCCGATGTCCTGCTGCGCGAATCAGTCGATGTCTACATCCCGATACTGAACGAGGAAATCCGTCTGGCGGCCAGGCTGGCGGAAGACCCACGCTTCAGCCAGGTGGATTTCTGGAGCTCAGCGCTTCACGCCGCCTGCACAGACAAGGGCTTTGCAGCTGACTGGCTGTCGGGCCTGGGTGTTGATACGCCAGAGCGTTACTCGCCGGCGCGTGCCTATGCAGACAGCAGCCGGTGGTTTGCCAAACCACTGGATGGCTACGGAAGTCACGATGCGCGTCAGGTTACGATGCAGGAACTGCAGAAGATGACGGCCGCGGAGCGGGACCAGCTCATGGTTCAGGCATTGTGTGATGGTCCGGAAGTGACCGTTGACAGCTTCTGGGATGCGAACGCAAACCTGGGTTACGCCTATTGCCGGGAGAGACTGGAAGTGAAGGCCGGAGTCTGTACCCGGGCGAGAGTGTTCAGTGACCCGGCGTTATCCGGCATCGCCGCGGTCATTGGCAGGTCCCTCGGACAGCGTGGAACGATCTGCTTTCAGGTGATGAAAACCGGGGGTCGCTGGGCTGTAACGGATCTCAATCCCAGAAGCGGTGCTGGTACGGCCCTGACCTGTGCAGCAGGTTTTGACGTGCTTTCAGCAGCGTTTGCCTGTCGACAGGGAGCTGACTATTCACGTTATGTTCGACCGCTTGCCGAGGGTGAGGAGTTTCATGTTACCAGGCAATACGCGGAGTTTGTCATGAGACACAGCCGATGAAGCTTGCCCTTGACCTGGATGGCACACTGATCACAGCAGAAGAGCGCCAGAGCTGGTTGCTCCGGGCTGTTGCAGCCCGCTATGACCTGCAGGTCTGCCCGCAGACAGTCTGGGATCTGAAAAGAGCCGGTAGCAGCAACGCTTCAGTCCTGGCGGCTCTGGATATTGAAGAACCGCTGGCAGATCTGATTGATGCGGCGTGGCGAGCGGAGATTGAATCGGTTTACTGGCTGGGCCTGGATCGACTGTTCGACGACACGGTTCCCTGTCTGCGGGCACTACTGGATCGAGGCTACGAACTCCACCTCATCACAGCGCGGCGTAACTCCTGCCACCTGCAGCTTCAATTGCGGAGGCTGAATTTGCCGGCATACTTTTCCAGTGTGACCTGTGTTGACCCGGTTGATGCGCCGCGACAGAAATCCGGGCGACTGATGGAGATTGATCCCGTGGGTTTTATCGGCGACAGTGAGTCTGATTTTTCAGCCGCGCGGCAGGCGGACGTGGAGTTTTATGCCGTTTCAACGGGGCAGCGTTCCGAGGCACTGCTCCGCAGCGTCGGGGTTGCGCATGTTTACCCGTCGCTGGGTGAACTGCAGGAAATTTTTCCTGCCGCGGGTGAATGAAAACCAATAATGCTGACGGCCAAGGGTAAGGGATTGCAGTGAAAACACTATCGATCGTTGTTCCTGTCTATTACAACGAGGATTCGTTACCGGATTTGTTCGAGGAGCTTCTGCGTGTCGAGAGCAAGTTGCTCGAGATGGGACTGAACCTTGAGCTCATCTTCGTTGATGATGGCTCGGGAGACGATTCGTTCCAGGAACTGAAAAAGATCAAGGCAGCCAGGCCGGCTACCAGGGTGATCAAACTGACGCGCAACTTCGGTTCCATACATGCCTCGAAAGCGGGTATTCAGTTTGTCACGGGAGACTGCTTCACCGTGCTGGCTGCAGATCTGCAGGATCCGCCGGAACTGCTTCTTGAAATGGCCGAAAAGTGGCTGGCGGGATCAAAGTTTGTGCTGTGTGAACGCATCTCCCGGGAAGACCCCTGGACCAGCCGGATGTTCTCTTCCCTCTACTACAGGATCATCCGGTTTTTTGTCATACCGGATTATCCGCAAGGTGGCTTTGATGCCATGCTGATGGACAAGGTGATGCTGTCCTACATTCAGGAAAGTTCCAAGAACCTGTACATGCCGCTGCTGGCCTACTGGCTGGGATTCGAACCAACCATTATTCCCTACCATCGACGGCAGCGGGAAAAAGGCACCTCCAGATGGACCTTCAAGAAGAAGTTCGATGCGTTTCTCGATGTGATCCTGGGCTTTTCGATTACGCCGATTCGCATGGTGTCAGGCGTCGGGTTGATCGTCGCCTGTGTCAGTTTCCTTTACGGGGGGTTCATCTTTGTCAACGGTCTGCTGGGCAGAACCGAGGTCGCGGGCTTCGCTTCCATCGTCACACTGATTACTTTTCTGCTGGGCCTCATCATCGTCATGCTGGGCGTAATCGGTGAGTATCTCTCGCGAATCTTCCGGGAAATCGACAAGCGGCCAGAAACCGTGATTGATGAAATCCTCTAGCGGCACGCCGGGGTCAGTTATGTGGCGGCTCAGTACCCCCGTTAGCGAACGGCTGATTGACAGAGCGATACAGCAGAAACAGCGAGAGGAGTACCGCCAGCAGGTAGCTCCACTCGATCCCCGGGAATCCTGAAACCATCGGCGTCACAACCACCTGGCGTGTTCCTTCGGATACCTGTATCGACAGGAGTGCGCCATAGCCAGGCAGTGTCTGCAGCTTCTCCCCCTTCTCGTTCTGCACAGAGAAAATGCTCGAGTAGTTGACTGAAACCGTGAGCAGGCAGTCTCCATCAACCCGCGTGTCGATGACCAATGGGAACGGACGAACAGTCTGGTGCTGCACATCGGCCCGTGCGTTGCTGCAATCGAGTGACGCACTGTCCACGCTCCCGGTTGCGGGGTCTTCGCTGACGAGATGTGCTGTCTGCCGG
>JAQCAK010000305.1 GCA_027621895.1 Pseudomonadota bacterium
AGGCGATCTCCTCCGCAGCGGCATGGCTGCTGATCCAGGAAGGACGACTGGACATTTCAGGAAAGGTTGCCGAGTTCATTCCCGAGTTCGCGCCCAACGGCAAGCACGACATCACCATCGAGCAGCTGTTTCTGCATACCGCTGGTTTTCCGCATGCCCCCTTCAGGGTGGAAGACTGGCCAGACAAAGCGCGTCGCTACGAGCGCTTTGGCAGCTGGCGACTCAACTGGGCACCGGGATCACGATACGAATACCATCCAACATCTTCGATGTGGGTCATTGCCGAGCTGATCGAACGGCTCAGTGGCGAAACCTACCAGGATTTCGTGCGCCAGCAGATCGCACTGCCACTGGACCTTGCCGACCTGTGGGTCGGCACGCCTGAATCCGAACACCCGCGGATAGCCCCCATTGTGCATACAGGTGAGGCGCTTACCGCGTCAGACTACGAGGCGCTGGGATTACCGGTACCGCCGGAGACTGAGGTCAATGAAGCCACGATCGAAAACTTTAACCGGACCGGGAATCGCCTGATTCCTGTACCTGGCGGTGGAGGTATCACTTCCGCGGCTGACCTGGCTCTCTTCTACCAGTCTCTGGTGGGACAATCGCCCTCGGGTGCCAGCCTCTGGACGCCGGAAACCCTGGACTTTGCGACCAGGCCCCGAACCGGCGACCTGCTCGACATCAACACCGGCGTGCCCGTAAACCGCGGCCTCGGCGTCGTGATATCCGGGGACAGCCAGCGCAATCACCGTGGATTCGGTCACACCAATTCGCCCAGGACATTCGGCCATGATGGCGCAGGAGGACAGGTCGCCTGGATTGACCAGGAGACTGGCATCAGCTTCTGTTACCTGACCTCCGGTCACGACCGCAACGCGCTGCGCTGTGCCCGTCGGGGAATCAGTCTGTCCAATCGCGCAGCTTCCTGTCTGGCTCGTTGAACCGACTGCCCGATCTGCCAGCGGCCAGTCTCAGATGGACCCCACCTGCTGTTTTCGATACTGGTAAGGGGACAGCTTGACCCAGCGCACAAAGGCTCGACGGAAATTGGTCACCTCACTGTAACCCAGCAGTTCAGCCACCTCCTGGATCGACAGATTGGTTGACTGCAGATACTCCAGCGCCAGTTCCCGTCGCACATCATCGAGGATCTGCTGATAACTGGTACCCAGTTCACCGAGCCGCCGGCGCAGCGTACGGGCACCCATGGACAGTCGCGCAGCGACGGTATCAAGCTTCGGAAACTCACCCGGGGTTCGCAACAGCTGATGGGAAACCCGGGAGACGATATCCTCCTCGATATCCATCTGGTTGAGCAGCTTGCGGCAGGATTCCTCACAGATTCGTGCGGTACTGGCATCCGCTTCCGCAAGCGACGCCGGCAGCAGTTCCCGGGAGAACCGGTATTCACAGTAAGGCTGCTCGAAGGTGACAGTGCAGTTGAAATGTTGCTGGTGCTTGCCGGCGTAGTGAGGCGGCGAGTAATTCAGCAGGATCCTCCCAGGGTGATGATCCGTACCCAGCAGCAGACCGATCAGCTGTCGAATGCCGATAAAAAGTTCTTCTACCAGGAACCTGGCAACGTCCCCTCCCGGCAGAAGATGATCGATACGCAGCACCGCCTCGTCGCCTTCCACCAGGAACGACAGTTCGAACATGGCACCGGCCGTCCGATGGTATTTGACGGCGATGTGCACAGCCTGCTCCAGCGTTGCGCTGCTCATCATTGCGTAGCCGAGCAGGCCATAATCAGAAATCGAGACGGTTCGCGGGGCATCCAGCCACGCGCCATCCATACCCAGCAGATCGAGCATATTATCGAGCTGCGCGATGCGTTGTCGAAAAGACACTCGATCAGCCTGCTGCATCTCGATACCCGTGCCGGCGAGGCTGACCTCCGGCGGAAAACCGCGATCCGCCATAAACTGGGCGGTCGCCATGACCTGGGCCATGGGAATGGCTTTCCTGTCGAGGCTGTAGTTATGAAAACGGGAGTGATGAAGACGAGGGTTGGCAAGCCGGCCGGGATGGTCTGGCGAATGCGGGGTTGGGTCCTGTTCTGCCATTCAGAAGTCCTGCCGGACCCCGTCGGCCGCAAAGCGGAGGCGTCGGACGCCATAGTAGTTCTGCTTGCGGGTCTGGGAAATGGCGTACTCGACGAACTCCAGACCAACTCCCAGCGCATTGCCGATAAGGTTTATCCTCAGCCGGTCCTCGTACTCCAGGTCGCAACAGATATAGGTGGTCAGGAATACAGCCTCCAGCACCTGCTGCTTGCCAACGGCGTTGACCACGGGCGCGAGATGCCGAACCGCCTCCACCATTTCCATATCGCCCCTGGCGATGCCTGCCATGATCTGCTGGAACTCTGTCTCGCTGATCTCGAAACCACTGATTTTCAGACAGATTTCACTGGCAACAGCCGGATGATCCTCCTGGTGATAGCCCATCAACAGGTACACGATGAGTTGCTTAAGCACCGTGATATGCGAGGGCTGGCTCGAATCATTGCAGTGATAGGCGGTCAGGCAGTGCTCACAGCGCCAGTAGGCAGCGGTCTTTTCGATAGGCGCGATGGGCAGTCCAAACAGGCAGAACCAGAGTGATTCATGCTGCTCCGTGAACGCCCGGGTTGACTGACAGACCGCGCAGGGCTTATCGCCCACGGACTCTGACCGTGTACGGATCTTTTCACCGAAGATAAAGATCATGGCACTTCCCGAAAAATCAGCTGGGTACCACAGACATTGAGCCTGCCATTCTGCCAGCCCAGCCCAAGATCCAGCGCCGCCTGCTCGATTGCCGGGCGATCCGCAATATCGAACTGCACGCCCGACACACCGTCGCCTCTGCCATCGGTCGCTTCAAGAATCCGCACTTCGCCCTCATCAAGTTTCATCACGAAACCGTCGCCAATCAACGCTGCGGGACGGTCAAAAGCCCTGGACCATCGGTTTGCGAGTTCCTCCGGATCCCGGGCCTGAACCTCTACCGCAGAAATAGCGGAGACATTTTCCGCCCGACGCTCACGCCAGCCCGGCCCGGCCCATTGCCACTCGGTGGCTGGACGCATTTCATCGAACGACACAATGGCAGCACCGATGTCTTTCGGGTGTACATGGAAGGCAGTGACCTCTGGCCGATCAATTTCCCAGATCCTGCGTATACCCATGCGTTCCATGCGCTGGCGAGTCTCCTCGATGTTATCCACCAGCGAGATCACCATATAACCACCATCGCCACCACGCCGCGCCAGCAGGCGACCCGCGGTCGTACCGTCTTCCATCGGCGAGACCACTTCCAGGAAGGTATCGCCAATGGCCATCACGGTGTTGTGCAACCCGAATTCCGCGACGCCGGGATCAGCAAAGTCTGAATCCAGTCCCAGCAGCCTGAAGAGCTGTTCCCGTATCGGATCGAGTTCAGCGGCAACCAGTGCTATCTGCTTGAGTTTAATCATGGATCTATTATTACAGGGGTCCAGCGCCGTTTGTAGTGCAAAACCTGACCTGCTGTTGTTCAGCGGCCCTGGAAAAGTCATCCATGGACAGCAACGCACGACTGCTGACGGGCGCGATGAATTCCATTACGATGATCGCTCACCTGAAAGAGAGTTATTGTCAAATCTGGTGTCTGAAGACTTGATCATGCGGCGGCCTTGTCGTCCTCAGTCACTTCGATTCCATCTTTAAACTTCACACCCTCAA
>JAQCAK010000005.1 GCA_027621895.1 Pseudomonadota bacterium
CCCTTTTCTTCAACTACTTCATGATGCTGTTCTGGGAACTGGACTATGGAGAGGAGGTCTCCAGCAACCGCTGGTTCACCCACCGCTGGATGAGCACCGGGCAGGAAACATCCAGCCAGGAGGAACCGGCGTCCACCACCAGGGAATCGACTGATAAACCAGCCGGCTAGACCATGGAAAAACGCCTGTTAATCCTGCCAATCAGTACACTGCTGATTGTGGTGGTCGCGCTGGGACTGACCCGCCTCGCAGCCGAGGACAATACACCCACCGACGAGTTTCGACCCTCGCAATGGCGACTGCCAGGCTTTTTGAGCGAGGCCTCGGGCCTGGCCCGGGTTGACGAAAACTACCTGCTCAGTCACAACGACGAGAAAGGCAAGGTTTACCGGATACGACTCGAAGACATCCAGATCGACAAGATCGCGCAGATCGGCAAACCCTCTCTGCACGCGGATTTTGAGGGTGTCGCCACCGACGGCCAGACAGTCTACCTGTCAAACAGCGGCGGCATTGTCTATCGACTGGGCAGCTTCAGTTTTGATGGCGAGGATCAGGTGGTCGAGGCCGAGAAAATCGATACAGATCTCAAGGCAGCCTGCGAACTGGAAGGTCTGCATTACCTGGATGGATATCTGCTGTTACCCTGCAAATCACCGATCGACAATGTCTACAGGAAGCACCTGACCGTCTTCGAACACCATCTGGCATCCGGCAGGACTGACGTCCGGTTTTCCATTCACGAGGACGACATCGCCGGCCTGGGTAACACCGACGCGACCGCCATCGATTTCCATGACGGCGTCTACTACATCATTTCGGGCCGTAACCTGGTGCTGGTGAATGCCGAGGATCTGTCCACTGTCGCCTACAAGTTACGCAAGAAGTTTCATGATCGCCCTGAAGGCCTGGCAATCATGGCTGACGGCAGCCTCTATATTGTCGACGACTCAAACGGTGGAGACGGCATACTGACCCGCTACCAGTCGCTGGATGAACTGAAACTCAAGGACTGATCACGTACCTGAATTAAGCAGCCTTGGCATGACACTGGAAAACTCACCCAGTGCACCCTGGTCCACAGACTGCATGAAGTAACGCTGGGCACTGAAACCCTCGACGGGTTCCAGCCGGTGATAGACATTGTCAGCATCCAGCACCCAGGACTGTTCATCATCGCGCAGATTCGCGTGCATGATCCCGTCTACCAGCACTCGCCGCACATAGGGATCCTCTACGGGCACCAGGATTTCTGCACGTTCATCCAGGTTCCGCTCCATCAGGTCAGCAGAGCCAAAGTATGCCTCGGCGGTCTCAGCCTGAATCTGCTGACCACCGCCAAACAGGTACACACGCGAGTGCTCAAGAAACCGACCCACGATACTGCGCACCCGAATCCTCGAGGACATACCCGGCACACCCGGGCGCAGCACGCAGTGACGGCGGATGATAAGGTCGACCTGCACCCCGGCCTCGGAAGCCTCGTAAAGCTTTTCGGTAATATCCGGGTCCGTCAGCGAATTCACCTTGATGCAGATATGGGCCGGGCGGCCAGCCCGCGCATGCGCAACCTCCCTGTCGATGAGTCCGTTGAGTCGCGAACGCAGGAAATAGGGGGCCACGGCCAGCTTCGTCGGCTGCTGGACCTTCTCGCTGGTGAGGTAGCTGAAGACTAGATGCGTGTCATGACCAATCGCCTGGTCACGGGTGAAAAAGGAGACATCCGTATACATCTTCGCGTTCCGGGGATGGTAATTGCCGGTCCCGAGATGGGTATAGGTAATGGCCTCGCCGTCTTCCATGCGCACCACCAGCGTCGCCTTGCAACGGATTTTCAGGCCGATGATGCCGTAGACAATCTGCACCCCCGCTGTTTCCATCTTCCTGGCCAGCTGGATGTTGGACTGCTCATTATCCCTTGCTTCCAGCTCTACAACCGCCAGCACTGTTTTGCCATTTTCAGCGGCGGTAATCATCGCCTCAACAATCGGCGATTCATCACTGGTGCGATACAGGGTCTGCTTGATCGACACAACATCGGGGTCTTTTGCGGCCTGCTCGAGGAAGCGGATAACGGAATCGAAGGATTCATAGGGCCAGTGCGCGACGATATCACTGTGCTGCATCGCCTTGAAACAATCGTTGTCAAACTTGTCCAGCTGACGCGGGTAGCGCGGCCTGTAGGGGGGAAAGAAGAAACCCGGGTAGTCACTGCCAGCGACATCAATAACCTGTGAGATGCCTGACAGCCCAACAAGCGGGGCACTCATGATGAATTCTGAACCAGTCAGGGATTCGTTGCGGTTCTGGGCAAACTGAATCTCCTGTCGCGTCAGCATGCCCAGGTGTTCCGCCACAAACCGGATGGACTCCTCTGACATGGTCTCCGCTACTTTCAGGCGTATCACATTCGCCTTGTGACGCAGCCTCAGGCCGGTTTCCACCTTGGCACGCAGGTCATCATTCATCTCTTCCCGCGCCAGATCGTTATCCCGAAGGATTTGAAAGACACCGAAACTCTTCAGCACTTCACCCGGCACCAGTTCACGCCAGAACAGGCGAATCATCAGCCCGGAGGGTAGAAAGCGGTACCCAGAACCCGGCAGCTTGACGAACCTTGGCAAACGGGAAGGCATCGGCAGCAGGATGTGTCCGTCATTCAGATCCAGGATCGCACACATACCACCGCTGGCTATAAACGGGAAAGGATGCTCCTCGTCGATCGTGAAGGGCGTCAGCACATGCAGAAAGTGGCTGCGAAAATAGTGCCTCAGCCACTCAAGGTCCTCGTCAGAAAGCTCCGCGACCGTTGGAAAGGTGATATCGTGTTCAGCGAGCTCCCTTCGCAGGGACACCCACTGCTGCTGCTGGACATGCATCATGGCGTTGGCCTTGGACGTGACCGCCTTCAGCTGTTGCGCCGCGGTCATACCGTCCGGTGTCATATAACCGTCGTTCTTGGCTGCTGAACGCCGGAGCTTTGCAACCCTCACCGCATAAAACTGATCGAGTACATCGGCGGCAATTGACAGAAACCGGACCCGCTCGAACAGGGGGTGTTTCTCGTTGGCAGATTCTTCCATCACCCGCTCGATGAACAGCAGATCAGAGATCTCGCGATTGAACAGGCGATCGCTTGTGCCCTTTAGTGGAACCAGGGGTACATCGGCCACCCCCCGGGGTGGGGGTGCGACCTGTGCCTGCACAGCAGAAGAAGGTCGAGCCATTCGACGCCACAGTTTCGAGAAAATCTCAGACATACTACTTCCCGTTCGTTGCTAGACGGTCACCACTTGCAGGCAAAACCTGCTGCGGCCTCCAGGGTTTCCACGGCTTCCTTGCGCTTGTTGATGCAGCGAACCATCCTGGAGTCGGCTGCTTCCAGTTCGAGAACAGAACCGACATAGGCGTCCACACCCTTGTCGTCGGGGAGGACAAACTGTTCACCCCGGTGCATGGCAAAGAGTTCGCCATCTTCCTGCAGCACATTGGCCAGGGCCTGGTTGTACCAGGACGATATGCCAACGTCTGCGCGAATCACCCGGCGATCAAACCGGGGCAGGATTGCACCACCGGTTGGCGTATGACCAATGACGATATGCTCGGCGCCATAGAACTCCAGCATGGCCTTCAGCGGTTCAAGTTCCTCGCTGGCGTCATGAACTGCCAGACCGCGATACCAGAGGGGGCCATCAGGCTGTGTTGAAAGCCCGTTTTTCTCACCACTTTCGAGTTCCCTGCTGATCGTCCTGTTAATCGCCTCCAGGGATGGATAGGAGGCCGCATGCGGATTGAGGCCGCCATGCAGATAGAGCGAATCGTTGATCCGGATGACCGTGTTCTGTTTCGCATACCATCTGGCCAGTTCCCGGCCCGGTTCCCACAACTGTCGGTGTTCAACATACCCCAGCGGGTACAGCGCCTTGAGGCGAGCCATTTCCTGTTCAGGTTTCGAGACAGGGGTCGGGCTCTGGTTGACGACTGCTGCAAAGACTGCATCCAGGTATCGCTCCCTGAGTTTGTCAGACCGTGACGTGACCAGGGCCTGGTACTCACCCGGATGGACGTAACGAAGAGCCGTCTGGATGTTCATCGCTTCATGGTTGCCAATCAACACATGAACCCGTCCGCCTTTTTTCCGCGCCTGCTTTTCCAGCTTCTGCAGATGACGAATAATCTTCAGGGAATCCGGCCCGCGATCAGTGACATCACCCAACTGGACAAAATGCGTTTCACCGCCGGACCATTTCAACCGCTCGTCTATGAGACCGTTCTGTTGAAGAATCGCAAGATACTGCTCGTAATCGCCATGCAGGTCCCCCACGGCAACCACACGAGCCACATTGTCGAACTCCGCATCAGACGCCCTGACCGCGAAAGCAAAGCACATGGCCGCGACGAGAAGCACGGCAGAGAGAGCCTTCAGGCCGGGCGCGACAGGTAGCGATCTATGACAGTCGACAGAACGACTCATTCGGGTATCCCAGCGGGAGGAAGAATTGATAAAGAATACGCAATATCAGATCAACATACGAGTAGCCGGCGAGGACCCCGGCCCTTGCTTCTATTCGACAGACGTCGAACCGGCAGAGAGCCTACGCAGATTCTCCGTATGACCCTCGCGGTTGATCCGGTAGAGACTCAGTACCGACAGCGCGATCAGGTAAAAGAACAGCAGCACCGGCACATAGATATAGGCCAGGTCAAACAGCGTTTCCTGCGGGACTTCACCCGGTTTGGCCTGCGCTGGAAACTGGATGTACCAGAGAATCTGGCCGGCAACGACAACCCCCAGCCCATTGACGGCTTTCTGCGCGAAGCTGTTCGCGGCAAAGAAGATACCCTCGGACCTGCGCCCCGTCTTGATTTCACTGTCTTCCACCACATCGGCAATCATGGCGGCTATCAGAGAACTGGCCATCACGATCAGGGTAACTTCAACGGTATTGAAAACCAGCAGCGTCCAGAACAGCAGGTCTGAACCGTTTTCCGGAAACAACCCGAAAACCCTGAGAATATAGGGCATGGGTGCCATCGCAAAAGCCGTCCCCATCACCGCCATCCCGCCGACTTTCTTGCCGAACCGTCTCGAGACCAGCGGCGCCAGCATCAGGGCAACGAACGCAGACAGGAAGTACGGCAGGTTCATGTAACCGATCTGGGCACTGGTCAGCTCCCAGAAATGGCGCGAGAAATAAATGCTCAGCGATGTGCTGACACCGGCGGCAACGGCCTGCAGCAGCGCCGAGACGAACAGCGCCAGGAAAGACCGGTTGTGCAGGGTTTCTTTCAGTTCACGGGCCGTTCTTTTCATGCTGAATGACTGCCTGGGTGGCGGTTGCCTCAGGTTGGGTATGTGCCTGTGGGTACCCAGGGCCGAGACATAAATGGACACCATCAGGACCAGCGAGGCAGTCAACCCGTAGTTGGTCCAGCCTTCGACGTATTCGAGACCACCCTTGTCCTCGGGCAGAAACACCAGGTAGTTCAGCACTGCCATGGTCAGCCCTCCCCACCAGCCGAAAAAGAAACGGAAGCTCATCATCTCTGTTCGCTGGTCGTAGTCATCGGTCAGCTCTGCCACCAGCGCGGTCGCGGGAATATCGTAAAAGGTAATCAGCGTACGTATCAGGATGGAGATACAGACAAAATAGAGAAACAGCGCATCTTCATCCCAGGCTGGTGGCGACCAGAGGAAATAGTAGGCAATCGCCACCGGTATCCCCGCTGCATACATGAACGGGTGCCGGCGACCCCATCGTGAATGACAGTTATCCGAGATGTATCCCACCATGGGATCAGACACGGCATCAACAATCAATGCGATCAGGATGCCAAGCGATACCAGGTCTGCTCGCAGGCCAATCACCTGGCTGTAGTAGAACAGGAGCAGGTAGTTAAAACCGTTACTCAGGGCCCCGTTGGCAACAGCGCCGAAACCGTAGTACAGCCGAGTCTGGAAATCGACCTTGCGGATCGCTACCGCGCTTCCCTGCTGTTCACCCGCCGTTTTCAATGGTTACTGCCGGATCCGGAAAAGACCGCATCTTACGTGCCGTGAGGCAACGGGTCGAGTCGCGCTCAACGGGCATTGCCCGCCATCAGCGAGGCATTGCCACCGGCCGCGGTAGTGTTGATCGCAACGGTCTTCTCCCAGTAGAAGTCCAGCATGGTGGCTGGCTCGAAAATCACGGGTACCAGGTCCTCGCGGGAGGCGAGCAGCCGGTCGTGGAGCCACTGGTACATGGTGCCGTCCGCGAGGGCATAGGCATCCAGGTTCAGATCCAGGCAGTCGCTGAAGGTCAGGTGCTGGCCGGCCATTATGTCTGTCGTCTGTTGCCAGGTCTCACCGGTCACGACCAGGATATTACCCGCCAGGAGCGCTCCCATGGCCAGCATCAGCGCGTCCAGTGTGGGTGTTGGTGCCACAACACAGACGACACCATGAGGTTCAAGGAACAGTGTATCCCGTTCACCTGTCGGCGACGGCAGTCTGGTGGCAGGCCTGCCCATGTCATCCACCTGGTCCTCGACCCAGGCCGCCAGCCCGGCAAACCTCGCCAGGGCAGTCTCCGCGAACCCGTGATCCTGCCATTGCGGATTCAGCTGCAGCAGGTCAAGCAGTAGCAGTCGCACCTGCCGCAGTCTTTCGGTCATGTTCATCGATGCCCAGGCATCCGCGTCTTCCTGCGAGACCGACGTGGCTGTGCCAACCGGGATATCGAACCGCCGACTCGTCACGGGCCCAGCAGCGGTCTCCCCGGCAGCGAGGGGCGGCTTCAGCAGACGCTGAATATAATGTGGGCCGCCTGCCTTGGGGCCCGTGCCTGATTTCCCGCGACCGCCAAAGGGCTGTACGCCCACCACGGCGCCTACCATGTTTCGATTCACATAAATGTTGCCCACCCGGGCGAGTCTCGCAATCTGGTCGGCACGGGACTCGATGCGGGAATGCACACCGAGGGTCAAACCGAAGCCGGTGGCGTTAATCTCATCAATCACCGCTTTCAGGTCCCTGGCCCGGAACCGCCGGATATGCAGCACGGGACCGAAAACCTCTTCCTTTAGCAGATTGAGGGTATTGATCTCGACCAGGACCGGACCCAGGAAATAGCCGGTCTTCGGCGCCGGACAGCGCATCAGGAATCCTGCGCCATTGTCTTCCAGATGCGCCAGGTGTGCCTGCAGTCGAGCCAGGGCCTTGGCATCAATCACAGGACCCACATCAGTGGCATAGCTGGCCGGGTCACCGACACGGAGCTCCATCATCCGGCCTGTGATCTTCTCAATCATGGTGTCGGCCACATCCTCCTGCAGGTACAGGATGCGCGTGGCGGAACATCGCTGCCCGGCACTGTGGAACGCCGATATCATGACATCATCAACAACCTGTTCGGCAAGCGCTGTCGAATCGACAATCATGGCGTTCATGCCGCCCGTTTCGGCGATCAGCCGCACCGGTTCAGCCTGCCGTCGTGCCAGCACCCCGGCAATGACTCTGGCGGTGGCATTGGAACCTGTAAACATCACGCCATCCACACGCGGGTCGGAGACCAGGTATTCGGATACTGGCGCACCCTCGGCAACAACCAGTTGCAGTGCATCACCGGGCACCCCACTGTCATGCAGATCCCGAACCGCCCGCAGCGCGATCAGGCTGGTCTGCTCCGCGGGTTTCGCCAGCACCGTGTTGCCTGTCACCAGTGCAGCGGTGACCTGGCCCGTAAAAATCGCCAGCGGAAAATTCCAGGGGCTGATACAGAGCATCGTACCCAGCGGTCTGCCATCACCGACGCCCAGTGCTTCACGGGCATAGTAGCGACAGAAGTCCACGGCCTCCCTGATCTCGGCAATCGCATCATCAAGCGTCTTGCCAGCCTCGCGAACACACAGTGCAACATACTCATGCTGTGCGGCTTCAATTCGATCTGCAAAGGCAAGCAGCGCTGCTGCACGATCTGTCAGCTCTCGGGCGGCCCACGCTGACTGCCCGTGAACGACCCGATCCAGTTTGGCGACCATCGCAGCCTTGTCATCAAAAGCGATCAGCCCAGGCGAGTCTGCCGGAACCGCAGGGTTTTCAACTGCCAGCGTGGCGCCAGCCGGCGAAAAGTCGCGAGTGTTGACCGGGTAAATCGCATCCCGAAGCTGTTCAAGCTGTTGCTGGTCATTGAGGTTGGTACCACGGGAATTCCTGCGGTGCGGTTCGTAAAGATCGCCGGGCAGTGGAATCCTGAACTTCTGTCGCCTGACCTGCCGGACCGGGTCCTCCAGCAGACGACTGACAGGGATCTGCCGGTTCTGTATGTTGTTCACAAACGAGGTGTTGGCGCCATTTTCCAGCAGCCGCCTGACAAGGTAAGCGAGCAGTTCCTCATGCTCACCGACCGGTGCATAGATTCGACAGGCAACCCCGGTCTTGACCAGGTCGTCATACAGCTCCTCCCCCATACCGTGGAGCCGCTGGAATTCGTAGCCCCCTGGCTGACCACTTTCCTGCTCATAGGCAAGCACGCAGGCCAGGGTATAGGCATTGTGAGTCGCAAACTGCGGGTAAACCTGGTCACGGTGCTGCATCAGCAGTCTGGCGCAGGCCTGGTAACTGACATCGGTTGCGCACTTTTCGGTGAACACGGGATAACTGGCATAGCCTCGTTCCTGCGCCCACTTGATTTCGGTATCCCAGTAGGCGCCTTTCACCAGCCGCACGCAGAATCGGCGGCCTGTTTCCTCGGCGAGCGCAATCGCCCAGCGAACAACGGCATGGCCCTGTTTCTGGTAGGCCTGTATCGCCATCCCAAATCCCTCGTAACCCGCCAACCGGGGATCGCGAAAAACCGCTTCAATCACACTCAGGGAAAGGTCCAGCCGCCAGCTTTCCTCTGCATCCACGGTCAGCGGAATATCATTGTCACGTGCGGCCAGCACCAGCTCCATGAGGCGGGGCACCAGCTCGTCCATGATCCGCTGGTGCTCCCGAAGTTCGTAACGGGGATGCAGCGCTGACAGCTTGACCGAAATACCCGGCTTTTCATTTCTGTTTCGCGCGGCTGCACCAATGGCCTGCACGGCCTGCCGATAATGTGCCAGGTATCGATCAGCATCGGCCATGGTTCGGGCGCCTTCACCCAGCATGTCGTAGGAGTAGGTATAACCTGTTTTCTCCAGGTTTCTGGCACGTACCAGGGCATCCTTGATCGTGACACCCATGACAAACTGCGAGCCCATGATCTGCATGGCGTACCTCATCGCAGCCCGAATGACCGGTTCACCCAGGCGGGATACACTGCGTTCCAGAACGTTCCGGCCACGCCGTGTAGACAGGCGGGTCACCTTGCCGGTCAAGAGCAGACCCCAGGCTGATGCGTTTACAAACAGTGATTCGCTGTGACCCAGATGTGATGACCAATCGCCACCGCTTAACCGATCGCTGATCATGCGATCCTGGGTTTCCTCATCCGGAATGCGCAGCAGCACTTCCGCAAGACACATCAGTGCCACACCTTCTTCCGACGACAGGGAATATTCCTGCAGCAGTGCATCAATGCCGCCCTGGCCGCGCTGATGCTGACGAATCTGCTCGACCAGCTCATGGGCTCGCTGCCAGACAGCAGCCTCTGCAACGGGAGGCAGCGCAGCCAGGGGCGCGAGCAGTGCCAGCGTGTCCGCCTCGTTCCGGGCACCCGCGGCGCGAATCTCGCGACGGGTTTCAGATTGACTGAGAGCGGGAATATCCTTGAGCACAGCGCGACCACGAGCATGGGGAAGAAGTCCATGTTACACCCGGTGCTGTCACGGCTAAACCAGCGCTGGACCTACAGATTGACCACCCGGCCCGTTTTAAGCATGGGGAATCCCGCCGGCTGGTAGGTCATCACCATTGCACGCCTTGATTGATCCGTCAGGTTGGGCTCAGAACCATGGATGGTATGCGGATCAAAGAAAACCAGCGAACCCGCCTCGACCTCAAAGAACACCTCATCACGACTGTCGAAGCAGGTCGGATCTGTAAAAAAGCCGCCCAGTGCACTGCCATCCGAGGTACCCGGCAGGCAGCCCTGCAGGTGACTGCGACGGATCATCTTCAGGCAGCCATTGGCCCGCGTGGCGGGATCAAACGCCAGGTAAACGTTAGGCAGAAGATCCACGTGATCGCTGTCGTGGACCCAGTAAGGCGAATCCTGGTGCCAGCCGAATCCGGAACCCTCGCCGGCACGCTTCAGGTTCAGCTTGTTGGTCCAGATACTGACTTTCCTGGTGTCGAGGATTGAGCGGATCGGGTCGACAATACGCGGATCCCTGACCAGCTCATTCAGGCTCGGATGCAGATGGTGTGCAGGTTCAATAACCCGCACCGTATCGCTGTGCTGGCTGTGCTCGAACTGCACGGTCATGGTGTCTACATCCACGAACCGCTTGTTATCCAGATAGTAGGTACGACCATCATGAGTCTGCTGAAACGCCAGATCGACAGCCTGCTCTACCGCGTCAGAAAGGTGCACCAGCTCGGTTGCACTGAACACCCCGGCACGAACCAGGTAACCCTCATCACGATAATGTTGCATTTCGTCAGGGCCCAGAAAATAGGCAAGTTGTTCTTTATCAGCCATGCAGCATTCTAGCCCCGGATGCCAGCGCGTTGAATGGCCACCAGCGGCCTACTTGTAGTCACCGTTGAGAAACCGGAAAAACGGCGGATTGACCCAGACCTTGTCGACCCTCACCGCATATTTTTCAGCATCAAACGCATCGACAACCTGGCGTGTTTTCTTTTCCACGACCGTCAGGGTAGCTTCCATGTCCCCGGCACTGACAACCACCAGTGAAATTTTCCGGAAATCTTCAAAGGGCTGGTCGGTGTAGTAAAACGGCTGCCACCAGGCATTCACGATAAGTCCGGTCTCGTCCTTTTCATCCTTCTTTGCATACCGGGTCACCAGTTCATGAAAACGCTGCAGCCCATCGGTCGTATCAAACTGAAACATCGCCGCAATCTCTTCACCGTTCACGACGCGAATGCCGCCCGGCAGCGTCCTGACCCGATCAGATGCAGGCCCCCAGTCTTCCCGGTACAGAAACGCAGAGACCTTGGGAGCCAGGTAAAACCAGCCGCGGACATCCTCGCTCTGCAACAGGACCAGCAGCTGTCGCATGTGCTCCTCGCTGGCCTGGGAATAGATGAAGGTCAGGCCTGCCGGGGGATTTTCATAGACGCCTTTACGCCTCAGGTCGTATCCCGTGATGATGCCTCTCGAGAGCGCACTGGCCAGGTCCCCCTGCAGGGCGTTTTCCGCCAGCAGACTTTCATGATGCCAGGCTTCGGGAATTCGCTGGTAAATCGCGGTATCACCGATGCGGCCCAACAGCGCCGGGTGACCAGCGACCAGGGTATTCACGAAGCGCCGGGCTCGCTCCCCTGCATCCGGTGCCTCGACTTCCTCTGCTCGCAGCGCATTCATCGCCACCAGCAGTGCGGCAGCCCGGCGCTCATCCGCCGGCAGCTCCTGGCCGAAGACTCCCAGTATTCGAGCAATCTTCTGCTCGGAGAAAGTGACCTGCAGCAGTTCGAACTGCAGCGGCTTAATCGCGTCGGACAGTGGCCCGGTCGTTGCACTGGCAGAGGAAACGAGGGCTGCGGTCAACAGCACAACTGTGCCCAGGATACTGGTGATCGATGTTGTCATGGGTCTTCTCACTGGGTCAGCTCCTGGATTTCAACGGTATTCAGGCCCGCCTTTTCTGCGGCAGTACAGATCGCCGCCCAGGACTGATCATCGATCGGTATACCTTCTGTTTGGCGCTCAGCCAGGGATTCCCGCTCCGGGTCACCGGGCAGGCGGACCCTGTCTACACCCTCCGCTGGCGCGGACTCGCGCAGCCAGGCTGACATGCCAGCCACTTCACGGGCGAACCCGGCCTGGCCACCAAACAGGTCCGGGTCAAGAATGAAGGTCAGCATATGATTGATGGTCATGTCCTGCTGCTTTGAGACATCCTGCATGGTCCACTCCCCGGCCAGGCCACCGCCCAGCAGTTCACAGATCAGCGCAAGTCCGTAACCCTTGTGCTGACCGAACGGACCGAGGGAGCCTCCATCGTAAACAACACCCGGATCTGTGGATGGCCTGCCCGCGGCATCAAACACGCTGCCTTCCGGAACCGGTACGCCTTTCATCTGTGCGACCCGCACCTTGCCCAGGGCGATCGCACTGGTCGCCATATCCAGCAGGATGGGTTCACCGTCTGTGGGCACAGCACAACAGAAGGGATTGGTCTGCATGCGCTTGTCCCGACCGCCCCAGGGAGAGACAAAAGGCGGATGACCCACGACATTGACGAAGTGAATGGATACCAGACCTTCTCTCGCACACTGTTCCCCATAGGCACCAATCCTGCCCAGGTGGTAGTTGTTACGGGATCCCACGCAGACCAGACCGGTTTCCCGGACTCGCTCGATACCCATGGCCATGGCCTGACGGCCCACCACCTGGCCAAAACCCTGCTGACCATCGGTCAGCAGCACGGCGCCCCTGTCCTGTACCAGGCTGGCATCGTTGTTCACCCGCAGGTGTCCCTGCCTCGCGCCATACACATAGTTGGGGATCATACCCACACCGTGGGAGTCGTGTCCCTTGAGGTTGGCATCCACCAGGTGTTCAGCCACCTGGCCGGCTCGTTCCGGGGTTGTGCCCAGGGATTCGAAAATGCGGGCGGAAAAATCCCTGAGACGTAGCGGCTGAATGATCATGACTGACTCCCTGACTAGCCCGCTATTCTATGCCAGCCAGTTGCACACGGACCAGCAGGGTGTTTTCCAGGTCCCCGGGTTTTCCACATCATTCGCGAGGGGTAGACTGCAAGCTGCATGGATCGGAGTCCAGGTATGAGCCAGCCCCAGGTTGAAGCCGTCTTCAAAAGCTACCCGCCTGCCGCAAGGCGCCTGCTTAAATGCCTGCGCACGCTCATTCTTGAGACCGCAAGACAGACTGACGGCGTTGGCCGGGTCGAGGAAACCCTGAAATGGAACGAACCCGCCTACGTTACGCCGGAGACCGGCGCGGGCAGCACCATCCGCCTCGGCTGGAAGTCCCGGACACCGAACCTCTGTGCCCTGTATTTCATCTGCAACACCAATCTGGTTGATACCTTTCGAAGCCTGTTTCCTCATCTGGCTTTCGAGGGTAACCGGGCGGTACTTTTCGACCTGGATGACGAGCTCCCCGAGGATGAGATACGACAGTGCGTGCGGATGGCGCTGACCTACCATCTGGACAAACGGGCCAGCGGACGTCAGAAACCGGCCCGGCGCTGAGTTCATGGCCGGGCAGGGAATCCAGCGAAGCGCCAGCATGCTCGCACCACCAATCCACGTAAACCCGGCTTTCCGCGAGCCGGATCGCATCTGGCAGCTCATCGAGGCCGGGGCTCCTTACCGGACACTCGGCGCGGTTCACCGGGACCCACCCAGCGACCATGCACCCGGCTGGTTCCGCAACTTCTGGGCACTGGGTGGCCGGGTTATTTTTCCCGGTGCGGAAGCCGCGTTCCACAACCCGAACTTCATTGAGGCCGCCAGGCAAAGCTTCCAGTCCGAGATTATCCAGCCTCTGGCCATGATGACGAATTTCAATGTCCCCGCGGCCGCATCTCCACCACATCTCGACCTGCCGTTTTTTCGCGGCGCTCATCAACGGGAAGTGCCCAGCTGGCTGTTAGCCCCCATGGGCTACTCCGGACTGTTTCAGCCGTGGGCAATTCCTGTTGCCTCTGCCATTACATGGTTCTATGCGGGAACCGGCGGTGACTTCGAGTACTGGCCAGCGGGTGTGAATGCGCCATCGCGGATCGTCAGGCAGCCCTGCACCAATACCTGCGTACTGGCGGACAATGAATACATGTACCACCGGGTTGGTCAGATGGGTGATCCACAGGACTATCTGGACGCTGGTATCTCCAGCGAGGCACAGCTGCATCGTAGCGATGACGGCTGGGACATCCGCCTGAACGGCGATCTGATCAGACACTATCGGCAGCATGAGGTCAGGGTTTCCATCCTCTGGAAGGCTTTTTGCTTTAAGGATCAGTACCAGGCGGATCAGTATGCCGATCCGGCCGGCAACCTGACGCCCTCGCAGATCGTCGACATTTTCTGCGACGACCTGCGGCGGCGACAGGTGAAGTTCCAGGAACCCGCCGATCTTGAAACGGATCGCGCCTGGATGCAGGTTGTACTGGACCACTACCGCCCGGCCCTCGCGCTGCAGGCCGACAACAGGAGAACCACTTGACCGACATGATCGCATCCACCGGCGACCTGCCCGGCACGGCCCCGCAACGGGAACAACTCGCCAGGCTGGTCAGCGCCATGCTGCCCGCCGATGCAGGCATGCCCCCGGGGAATCATCCGGAGATATTCACAAGCCTGCTGAAAACACTGGGCGACAGCCCGGCGACCACGGCAGCGGGTTTCGAAACCCTGGCAAATCTGGCGGCAAGCGCTGGAACGCCCCCGGATTACCTGGATCTTCTGGATCCCCTGAAAGCCGAGGAGCCGGCTTTTTTTCAGCTACTGCAGACCACACTGCTGACGGTCTACTATCAGCATCCCGCCGTTCTGTCTGCCATTGGTGTGGCTCCCCGGCCACCCTATCCGGCAGGCCGGTCCGTGCCGGCCACGGACTGGACTTTGCTTGAACCGGTTCGTACTCGACGCCCATTCTTCAGGGAGGACTAGATGCCTGTCAGCCGCAACGAAAAAGTCGATGTCCTGATCATTGGCGCCGGTGCCGCCGGTGCTGCTGTGGCCTGGCACCTGGCTGACACGCGCATGCGCATCCTCTGCCTGGATCAGGGGGACTGGGTGAAACCTGACGACTACCCCTCAAACGGCCTCGACTGGGAAACCCGCCAGGACTTCCATACCCATGCCAATGTCAGGCAGCGACCGGAAGACTATCCGGTCATGGACGAGGACTCGCCGGTGAAGCCCGTTAACTTCAATGGCGTGGGTGGCAGTACCATCCTTTATATGGCGCACTTTCCGCGCATGCATCCATCGGATTTCCGCACCCGTTCGCTGGATGGTGTCGGGGATGACTGGCCCATTGACTACAACACCCTGGAACCCTGGTTTGCATTGAACGATCGCATGATGGGTGTGGCCGGCTTGCCGGGTGACCCTGCCGTACCTGCCAAGGCAGGTCTGTTGCCACCCGTACCTCTCGGTAAGCTGGGCGAACGGGTCGCCAGCGGTTTCAACAATCTGGGCTGGCACTGGTGGCCTTCCGAAAGTGCAATTGCCACAGTACCCTATGAGGGGCGAGGCCAGTGCCTGAACCTGGGTCCCTGCAGTTCCGGTTGCGCGCAGGGCGCAAAAGCCAGCACGGACATCACCTATTGGCCCCATGCCATACGCGCCGGTGTTGAACTGCGGACTCGCTGCCGTGTTCGCGAGATCACTCTGGATGCCGCCGGTATGGCTGACGGCGTCATCTATTATGACGAGAACGGCACCGAGCAGCGCCAGGATGCAGAAGTCGTCATACTTGCCGCAAGTGGCCTCGGCACACCACGCATATTGCTCAATTCCAGATCGACCGCATTTCCCGACGGGCTTGCCAACAGCAGTGGGCTGGTAGGCAAAAACCTGATGCTGCACGCCATGTCGCTGGTGCAGGGGCGCTTCGAAGAACGACTCGATGGCTATATGGGCCCGATCGGCTGCGCACTCTGGAGCAAGGAGTTCTACGAAACAGACCTGGCCAGAGGCTATGCCCGGGGCTACACCATGGAAATTGTCCGCGGCAGCGGCCCGGTCAGCACGGCACTGGGGGGCGCCATGAGCGGTTCATTGCCCTGGGGCAGCCAGCATCACGCGGCTTTCGACGCCATGTTCGATCGGACCGCAACCATCGTTTCGGTCGGCGAGGATTTGCCGGAAGAAGCAAACCACATCACGCTCGATACGGATCATCCGGATTCCAATGGCATCCCCGGCGTACGGATCAACTACCGTTATGGCGAGAACAGCCAGCATATGGTTAACCATGCCGGGCAAAGATTCATCGAGGTACTGGATGCGGCAGGCGCAGTCAGCACCGGACCCATCATTACCTCGGGCGTCTCATCGGGCCACCACATGGGCACCGCCCGCATGGGCAGTGACCCGAATCGATCCGTGGTGAACGAATGGGGTCGCTGCCACGATGTCAAAAACCTCTTCATCGTCGACAGCAGCGTGTTTGTCACCTCAGGCGGCGTCAATCCCACCAGCACCCTGCAGGCCGTTGCCCTGTACATCGCCGACAGCATGAAAAACCGCCTCGCCAATTTGTTTGAATGAGTGGGGTCAGACCCAGGTGCCAGACCCAGGTGCCAGAGCCAAACTTCAGGGGCAGGCTAACGGCTTCAGGATCATGATTGCGCACCCAGTGATTTGAAGGTGGTAACAGTCTTTTCCGCAGAAGATCTCTCGCCCGCAAATTGCTATGCTGAAAAACAAAACAGGAAGAAACCTATGACCATTCCTGAAAACACCGATGCGCTGACCGCGGACTATTTCTCCGATTTGCTTTCAGCGCCGGGCAAACCCGTACGAGTCAGTCAGGTTAAACAGGAACCGGTCGGCGTCGGTGCTGGCATGATGAGCATCATCAAGCGCGTTCACCTGAACTATGCGCAAGGCGATGGCCCCGCATCGCTGATCATCAAGCTGCCGACCGAGATCATGCAAAACCGTGAGATCGCCGTGCAGTTCGATAACTTCCGGCGTGAAGTCGAGTTCTATCGCCAGGCTGCCAGCGCAACACCCATGCGCACGCCAAAAACCTACCTGGCTGAAACCGATGGTCCTGACAATTTCGTGCTGGTGCTTGAGGACCTGGGTGACTGGGATCTTGGCGATCAGGTCGCAGGCACAACGCTGCCTCGTGCCGAGGCGATCATGACAGCCCTGGCCGATCTCCACGGATCATTCTGGAACCGGGTTGATTCAGGAGACTGGGAATGGCTGCCCAACAACTTCCCTTCCGTGATGTCTGACGGCTTGTCTGCCGGGACCGAAGCTTCCTGGGAAAGTTTTGTAGCGCTATTTGGTGATGAACTGACGCCCGAACTCAGGCCAGCGAAAGCTGCATACATGCAAGGCCTGCCCGGCGTTCAAGCCTGGATGAACAACAGCCCCCGAACCATTATCCACGGCGATTATCGGATGGATAATCTCTTCTTCCGGGAATCAGACGGCAAGATCGAAGTTGCCTGCTGCGACTTCCAGGCGCCGGTTCGCGGCAGGGGCATCCAGGACCTTGCCTATTTTATGAGCGGCAGCATCAGTACAGATATGCGACGCGCGCATGAGCAGGATCTGATCAAACTGTGGCTCGCCAACCTGGAATCCAGACACGGCGTTTCAGACTACGATTTTGAGCAAGCCTTTTACGACTATCGAGTCGGCATCCTGATGATGTGGACCTATGTCGTAATTGTTGGCGGCGGCATGGCCGCCGAGAATGAACGCGGGGATAACTGGGTCAGCGCCATGGTATCCCGATCAATCGCAGCCATGACTGACCATGACTGCCTGTCACTGCTGAATGAGGTGGGTTAGTTTACGGGGTCAGACCCAGGAGCCAGAGCCGAATAGCACACGCGCGTTGTTGTCACGGGCCGGCGTCAGCTGCTCGCATCAGATATCTGGTTAAGAAACCAGGTGGTCATTGGCCCCTTGCCTTTAACTTCAATCACACCCCGCGGCTCGCACTCGAATGCCCTTTTTAGCAGGTGGTAACTCTGCCAGCAGGAAACCAGTGTGCCCGAACTTAAGCGGGTAAAAGAGCGTCAACACCATAGGGAAAGCACTATCGCCATAAGGTGCGTACACATCGTCGCGACATCCGCCGATAACCCCCAACGGGAGACAACACGCCTATGCGGTGGATCCAAAAGGAACGCTATTCAACCGGCAGTTCTCCTCGATACGTGGCAAGAGCTCCTGTGAACGATCAAGATGGGCTACATCGCTCGCCTGACCGTAAGCGGCACTTCCTCGTCACCATGGCGTACACGGAAGCAGTCGATGCCGGTCTCCTGCCGGAGCGTTTCCCGCCTGCTCCAGGCCGTGCTGATCAATTCCTGCCAGTTCTCTTCAGCAGTCACCTGCTTCCTCCGCTAGTTGATGCATTCGCTGCTCGAGTTGAATTTAGAGCATCGACTTAAAGCCCGGGCCCTGGGTTTCTGAAGGTCGTGCCTGGTCAACATGATTGATTGGTGGCGCTGGCAGATTCCTTCAGGCGCTGCATTTCTTCCCAGCCGGTATAGGTCGTCAGTCCGTCTTCGTCATAGAAAATGATGGGGCCATCACAGATGAAAAGGTATTCCGTGTCCTCCAGCGCCACAGTCGCATCGTGGAGCATGCCATTGGGTTCATAGTCATAGTCACCTGCGCTCAGAATGCCGTCTCGAACCTGCAGCTTTCCTTTTAGAATAAAAGTATGGGCGTCGGATAGATGTTTATGTCTTGCGGCGACGTAACCCTTTTTCCATTTAAAAAGTACTGCCCAACGCCCGGTCTCAGGCCCCGTCCACAGTACCTTTATCCAGGCCATGTCCGGCTGTGTCTCGATCCAGGGCTCATCAGCCCTAACAATAATGTCGGCAAGTTGATCGTTAATCGGCGTGATGTCTTGTAATGGCATGCTGTCTCTCCTGCTTTCGATCTGGGAAGTTATTCCGGTACAGCGATAGTATGATCGATAAGCGTGAAGCAGGAACGTGGATATTGAAACCCATCGTATTCGGTGGTGATGTTGCCCGATGTGGGCATCACTCCTTGCTCTGTCGCTGCTGATGGGGAACCGGCGCTTTGATGCGACCGGTTTCAATCGACTGGAAGCTGAGTTCGCATCGGGATTACATCCTTCCGCAGAAATCCAGTACTGCCCCATTGCCATACACTGGTTGGTCAGGGGCTGGAGGAATTAAGTTCCCTGATCTACAGATGATGTTTTAGACTGTTCAGAAGTTGATCTCCGCGATCATTCGCGGTCCAAAACATTCAGTAGTTCCGATGGAGTGATCAGTGATATATCGCCACGCAGGTTTTACACTTTTAGAGCTGATGATTGCGCTCGGCATCGTCGCGATAGTTTCAACGATTGGGGTAGTCTACTACGTGAACTATACAACGAGTGCAGGCACGGCAGATGTGCTGATGAAAATATCAGTTATCAGAGAGCAGATCGAAGCGCGTCATAAAATGAACCAGAACGTTCTGGCTGTCTGCGATGATTCAATGTTTAGCGCAGGTGACCTGGACGACCCGTATATGGATATAGCGATAGCGCCGATTCCGCTGGATGAGAATGATCTGTCGAAAGGTTATGGTGCAGGGATTGTCGTCTTAGCTCAATCAGACAGGGAGGGTCCGGAAGGTGTCAGGGTGGCACAGGCTCTGCACGATTCGCTGGCCGCACGGAATGCGAGATTGTCAGGGCAATCACTGACAAGCTCTGTGGTCAGTTTTTCAGTGCTTCTCAGTAACCCGGATGAGGTGGTCTGTGAACCGGTTTCCCCTTCACAGCTAGCGACCACAGTGTCTGGCCCTTCATCTGGGGGGGCAGGTGCAGCAACTACGGCAGCGGTGCAGCAACCTGCTTCGTCAACCACCGGTGTCCAGGCGATAACGCCGCCCGCGACGTTTTCTGCTGTGGATGCCGCCGCTGCCAGTGACATCGTCAATGCTGGAATGTACGACCCGGTTTTTGCTTCAGCGGTTGCGAACGCGCTTGCCGCTGCGCGGTTGTCCGGCGACCCAGTCTCACTGCCAGGATCGCCGGAGGCGGCGGCAACACTCGCAAAGTGCAACATCTCAGTGCCGACTCCCTGTAAAGATAATTACACTGGTGATTGCGCTGTGGATTTCCCGGGTATGTGCACGGACCCGGTGCGAGCCTGCGCCGCTGCTCGTATATGCCCGCAAAGTTGAGGTTATTGTGAGGGGGTTTCACCTGATATGAAGGCTTTCCTCGATCAGGCATACGACAACCTGATGCAGCAGACGAATTAGCGTCGCGTTTACACTTATATGACGAGTAGCAGATCTGCTGCCTTGCTCTCAGTACTGGCAAATCGCATGAGGATTTAGTTCATGCCGCAGACGGTCGGAACAGCGTTTTACTTCCGCTATAAACGCGCTATTTTTAGCTATTGCGAGTTGAGGAGAGATCTGGCTCGAACAGTTTCCATTCTGGTTTAGGAGAGAATTTGATGAAACGCGGTCAGTCAGGATTTACGATTCTGGAAATGATGATTTCGCTGGGGATTGTCGCAATCCTTTCTACCGTCGTCGCGGTTTCCTATGTGAACTATACAGAGAATGCAGAGACAGCCGATGTGCTGACAAGAATGTCGGTTATCAGGGAGCAGATTGAAGCGCGTCACATAATGAACCAGAACGCTCTGGCTACCTGTGATGATTCAATGTTCAGCGGCATTGACCTGGACGATCCTTATCTGGACCTGTCGATAACGTCGATACCGCTGGACGAAAGCGACTTGTCTAAAGGCTATGGTGCCGGGGTCATCGTTTCTGCTCAGGCTGATGCCCAGGGTGCACAAGGCGTCAAAATGGCAAAAGTCCTGCATGATTCTCTGATCGGCCAGAACGCCAATATATCAGGCGCAATACTGACTGACTCGGTTGTCAGCTA
>JAQCAK010000306.1 GCA_027621895.1 Pseudomonadota bacterium
GAGGGCCTCGGCGATAGCGGTGTCCAGCTGAACCAGGGTCTGGCGGACTTCCTGGGACACCAGCGAGTTCAGCAGTTGCAGCTGGTCCCTGTAAACGATATCGGCACCAGCAGGGGTGCCGGCGAAACTTCCACTATCGGAGACAAGCAGGGTTGCCCCCATGGTCTCGGCGAGACGGTTGGTGAAAACTTTACTGCGATCAAGCGGTGCGTTGCTGGCGGGATCTGCCGGTAGCGCGATACTGGACCTGCTGGCGCCGAGCGTCTCCAGTCGGGATTGGGCGATCAGTTGCGCGGCGATGGAACCGGCCATGACTGCTGAAGGTGTCGGCAGCGATGCCTGGTAAGTGCTGGCCACGTTGAGATACGGCGTGATCATCCCGGCCAGGAAGCTGCTCGCCGCACCCGGCTGGTCATTGTTACGGACAGTCACGTTGCTGCTCACCCGATCCAGAACACGCCGATAGCTGGCGCGATTGCCGATGGTCGTATCCACCTGGCCGTGCAGTGACGCACCGAACAGGGCAACGGCCAGTGCCGGGGTGTCGGGTATTGTGGATGCGGTGATATCGGTGACGGGGATCGAGTTGATATCCAGGCCGGCCGTGGGCAGATTGGTGATGAATTCGACCAGCCCCAGTGCCTGGCGGGCGGCAAGATTGACGCCGTCTGCATCGAGGGGGCTGCCAGCGGCGCTGTTCAGCGCGTACTGGGTCGCAAGATCGCTCGCTGCCGTCAGGTTTACCGTGACATTCCGGTCGCCGGCTGTGCTGCTGTCTGGAAATGTCGGGGCGATGCCACGCAGTGAAAATCCTGCGGGCAGATCGTAAGTCTCGCCGAAGGCAGCGAAATCGCCGTCCCGTGTCAGGCAGTCGTTGTCACCCTCGCCATTGTAGTCACAGACTGCCGTCGCACTGGAACCGTCCAGGGTCACCGTCAGTGGCGGATTGATCCCCGCATCGATGGCGAATTCCGAGAACACCAGGTTGAATTCGCCACTGGCGCTGGTTGTTCGCCCGGAAGCCACGACGACGTCGCTGCCGGTGGCATCGGTTACGCTGATAATCCCGCCGCTGATGCGGGACGCAACCCGGCCGTTGATGCCATCCATGGGCGCGGCGGGCGGATTGATGACCGTGTTGTCGATGGTATCGCCACCGCTCCCACCGCATCCCTGCAGGATAACCGACAGGATGACGAGGAGGAGAGGAAGGAATCTGGGCATTGGACGGGTCTCGAGTCAGCAACGGTGAATCCCGGCCAGAATACGTCAGCCGGTGCCTAAAGACCACATTTCAACGCAGCCCCAACTCGATTTACCGCATTCGGGTTGGGGGCATCTCCGTCATGCAGGACAATTGCAGGTTCCGTGAGGGGAATAACATGTCTTTGACCAGCCTGGCGCTGAAATACAAGGGGGTTGTGGCCGTGTTGATCGGTCTGACCCTGGTGTTCGGTTTTCAGGCTGTCACCGAACTGCCGCTGCAGCTGCTGCCGAATACGCAGCGTCCTCAAATCACGATATTCAACAACTGGCGTTCGGCTGCCCCCCAGGAAGTCGAGGAAGCCATTGTCCAGCCACAGGAAGAGGTCCTGCAGTTCAACCCGGGCATTGAGGATATCGTCTCTTCTACCTCCCGCGGATTCGGCCAGATTCAGCTGAATTACCAGCTGGGTATGGATATGAGCCAGGCGCTGCTGGATGTCGTTAACCGGCTCAACCAGGCTCCGCCGAGACCCCTGGATGCGGGTGAACCTTTTGTCGCCAATGGCGGCGACAGTGGCCTGCCTGGCGCAGCCTCGATCCTGATCTATGCCGGTGAGACAAATCCGGTTCAGGACATGATCGTTTACCAGGACCTGATCGAGGAATTCGTGGAGCCCAGGCTCAGCAGGATTCCCGGTGTTGCCCAGGTGAATCTCAATGCCCGCCGACCGAAAGAGGTCAATATCACCGTCGATCCGTTTCGCATGACCATGATGGGCGTCCAGGTTGCTGACGTGGTCAGCGCGCTTGGTCGTGCCAGGGATATCTCCGGGGGATTCGCTGACGTGGGGCGCAGGCGGTACACCGTGCGCTTCCTGGGTGAGCAGGATGTCTCGGAACTTGGCCGCCTGGTGGTGGGCTGGCGAAATGAGCAGCCGGTCCATCTTGATGATGTCGGCAAGGTCAGCGTTGATTACTCAGAGAACAACGGGATCAGCCTGAGGAATGGATATCCGTCCTATTACATATCCATCAGTCGGCGTAATGATGCCAACACGGTCGATGTCCTGGATGCGATTAACGAGGCGATTGATGAACTCAATGCGTCCCGGGAATTCGCAGAGAATGACATCCGGATCCAGTTGAGTTTCGATGCCTCACTGCACATTCGTCGGGCCATCAGCCTGGTGCAGAACAACCTGCTGCTGGGTATTCTGCTGGCAGTCGCTGTGCTGTTTTACTTTCTGCGCAGTGCCCGGGCGACGCTGGTTATCACGCTTACCGTGCCGATTTCCCTGCTGGTGTCCTTCATCTGCATGGAACTGCTCGGGCTGACTCTCAACGTGATCAGTCTGGCGGGACTCGCTTTCGCCGTGGGGCTGGTCATGGATGCTGCCATTATCGTGCAGGAAAACATTTATCGCCTGCGCCAGGAAGGTATGGACATCTCGGCTGCAGTCAGGGAAGGCTGCGGGCAGGTTGCCGGCGCGCTGTTTTCATCCACAATGACCACCGTGGCGATTTTTGTGCCGATACTGCTGATGGACGGTATCGAGGGGCAGCTGTTCAAGGATCTTGCCATCGCAATCTCCGTGGCGGTGCTGGTTTCCATGGTCAGTGCATTGACGGTACTGCCGATTGTGACAGAGGGCTGGCGTAGCCTGCAGCTCGGTGAGGACCGGCATGCACGAACCTGGCTGAAGCTGTCATCACTGGCTGATCGATTGACGGGGACGTCCGCCCGGTGCCTGGCGTGGGTGCTCGGTATCCTGGGAGCCGCGCTGGTGACCGGGTTAATGCTGATGCCGAAAATCGATTTCCTGCCTCGAGCCAATATCGATGCGATTTTCGTTTTCTTTAACGTGCCCTCTGGCATGAACGTCAAAACCATTGAAGCCGAGGTGGCGAGCGAGGTGGTGGAAAGGCTCAAGCCCTTTATGACGGGTGAACAGATGCCGAAGATCCGCGCCTACAATTTTGCGTCCTTCAACGGGTTCTCGACCCAGGTCTACATCTATCCGGAGGATCCGGATTCGGTTCAGGAACTGATGCAGAAGCTGCGTACCGAGGTTCTGGTTGGTTTGCCGGATGTGCAGCCATACGTGAACCAGGCTTCCATGATTCAGGTAGACGGTGGTGGCGGTCGCAGTATCAGTGTCGATATCCAGGGGAAAGATCTTGATGCGCTGCTGGCGGCTGCCAGGAAAGGTCAGGAAGTGATCAGCCAGTTCTGGGAGGGGACGAATGTCTTTGCCAACGGCGGACTGAACCTGTCGGAGCCTGAACTACGGTTTGTTCCTGATGACCGGCGTATCAATTCAGCAGGGATTGATCGCTCGACCCTGGGCAGTGCCATTCGGGCCTATACCGGTGGCCTGTTTGCCGGCGAATACTTCGATGGCAACGAGCGGATGGACATGATCGTTCGCACTGAAAAATGGCAGTCTCCGGAGCAGTTGCTGGCGCTGCCCATTACGACGCCAGGCGCGGGTATCC
>JAQCAK010000307.1 GCA_027621895.1 Pseudomonadota bacterium
TGGCCGCCAATGGCAGCCTGGATAGCCGCATCAAACATCTGACGCGGGATCAGTTCTTTCATTTTCTTGGTCAGCGAGAAGCCTTTCGACCGGGAATCATTACGGTGCACAATCACCGACAGCGCATCTACCCTGTCACCATTGATGAGCACATCCAGCTTCACCAGGTCTGCCGCTTCAAACCGGTCAAAGCTGTATTCCAGGGAGGCGTAACCACGCGAGACCGATTTCAACCGGTCAAAAAAGTCCAGCACAACTTCACTGAGCGGAATGTCGTAGGTCATGGAGACCTGCTGGCCGATAAACTGCATGTCCTTCTGCAGGCCTCGACGCTCAACGCACAGCGTGATGACGTTGCCGACAAACTCGGACGGCACCAGGATATTGGCCCTGGCAATCGGTTCCCGCATTTCCGCAATGACCGACGGGTCCGGCAACTGGGACGGGTTATCGACCTGGTAGACATCCCCATTTTTATTCAGCACTTCATAGACAACTGTCGGTGCTGAGGTGATCAGATCAAGATCATACTCACGTTCAAGCCGTTCCTGGATGATCTCCATATGGAGCATGCCCAGGAACCCAAGCCGGAAGCCAAACCCGAGCGCGTCAGAGCTCTCAGGTTCATAGGCCAGGGAGGCATCATTGAGGGTCAGCTTTTCGAGCGCGTCACGAAAGTCCTCGTAATCATCCGAGCTGACTGTAAACATACCCGCATAGACCTGCGGCTTGATTCGCTTGAACCCTGGCAGTGCCGGCAGCTGGTCTGCCTCGGATGCCATTACGATGGTGTCACCCACGGGCGCACCCTTGACGTCCTTGATGCCCGCTACGACGAATCCCACTTCACCGGTATTGAGCACACCCGTCTCTTTTCGATGCGGGGTGAAGATACCGACAGAATCCACCTGCTGGACCTTGCCCAGGGACTTGAGCACGACCCTGTCCTTGTTGGCAATCTTGCCCTGGATAACCCGCACCAGGGACACCACGCCCAGGTAATTGTCGAACCAGGAATCAATAATCAGCGCCTGCAGCGGTTTATGCCGGTTATCTTCAGGCGGTGGAATCATCCTGACAATTTCTTCCAGCAACTCTGGAACGCCCTGGCCGCTCTTGGCACTCACCCGGAGTGCCTCGGATGCATCGATACCGATAATCTCCTCGATTTCACGGGTCACGCGTTCCGGATCTGCCTGCGGAAGATCCATCTTGTTCAGGACAGGCAGCACTTCCAGATTCTGCTCAATCGCTGTGTAACAGTTCGCGACTGACTGGGCCTCTACACCCTGGGCGGCGTCCACGATCAGCAGAGCTCCCTCACAGGCAGCCATGGACCTTGAGACCTCATAACTGAAATCCACGTGGCCCGGTGTATCGATCATGTTGAACTGGTAGGTTTTACCGTCTGCGGCCTTGTAGTAAAGCGTCACGCTCTGGGCTTTGATCGTGATACCGCGCTCACGCTCGATATCCATGGAATCCAGCACCTGTTCGTTCATTTCACGATCCGTCAGACCACCGCATATCTGGATAAAACGGTCAGCCAGTGTGGACTTGCCATGGTCAATATGGGCGATGATCGAGAAGTTTCTGATCTGCTGTGGATCGGTCACTGAGGTATCCGGAGACGGGAGTCGAAATCGCGTGCAGTCTATAGGAAAGGCAGGACATGCGCTATTTCAGACATCGTCCGTACCACTATTTTCTTTCGTTATCTTCGCTGGTTAAAGCCTGTACTAATCCGCCGGCAACTTGAGGGCCACATACTGGGGCTCACGATTACGCACGATTCTGGCATGTACCGTGATACCCGCCGGCAGCGCCTCGATCAGGCCTTCCAGCTGAGCCACGGAAGTAATGCTCTCACCATCAAAGTCAGTAATGATATCGCCCCGCTGCAGTCCGGCATCCCGGGCTGGCCCGGCAACAATTCTCCTGATGACAACACCGGATTTAACGCCCAGGCGGTCACGGTCAGACCGTTCAATTTCAGCAACCTCGATACCCAGCACATTGCCCTCGGGGTTGCGGTCCGGTGCCGCACGGTTTCCAGCGACGGCACTGTCTTCGAGTTTTCCGATGACTACACTCAGGGTCTGTTTCTCGCCTTTCCTGACAATCTCTATCTCAGCTGTACTTTCTGCCTTGATCCTGCCTACCAGGTGCGGCAGATCAGATGAAAGATCGATTTCCTTACCGTTGAAGTGAGTGATGATGTCTCCTTCCCTGAGCCCGCCGGCTTCAGCCGGACTGTCGGCAAAAACCTGCGTCACCAGCGCGCCGGCCGCTCGATCCAGGCCAAAGGACTCTGCCAGATCCCGATCAACCCGCTGAATCAGAACCCCCAGCCAGCCACGGGAGACACTGCCCTTTTCCTTCAGCTGGCTGACGACTTCCATCGCCACATCAATGGGAATCGCAAAGGAAAGGCCCATGAAACCGCCCGAGCGGGTAAAAATCTGGGAGTTGATGCCAACAACCCGACCATTGAGATCAAGCAGGGGACCCCCTGAGTTTCCCGGGTTAATCGCGACGTCAGTTTGAATAAACGGCACATAGTTGCCGTCATTCTCCGGCAGACTGCGACCGATGGCGCTGACAATGCCCGCGGTCACACTATGCTCGAAGCCAAAGGGTGAACCGATGGCAACGACCCATTCCCCTGGCTGGAGATCTCCCGACGAACCGATACTCAGCACCGGCAGATCTGTTTCATCAATCTTGAGCAGTGCCAGATCCGACAGTGCGTCCTGGCCCACGATGGTCGCTTCCCGCTCACGGCGGTCGCTCAGTGCGACAATGATTTCCTCTGCACCATCGACCACATGATTGTTGGTGAGAATATAGCCATCAGATTCAATCACGAATCCGGAACCTGCGCCTGGCAACGGCTGACGCCGTTCCGGCGAATCCCTGAAAAACCGGCGAAACAGCTCCGGGACTTCATCTTCGCTGAAGCCATCCAGCCTGGAATTCACGCTGCGGGTCGTCCGGATATTGACGACAGCCGGTGAAGCCTCTTTGACCAGTGTCGTGAACTCCGGGAAGTCAGCTGCCACCGGAAATGCTGCCAGACAGATCAGCGTCAGGAGCCCTGAGCCAGCCAGTTTTGCAATGTTTCGAGGCGATTGAGCGTTTCTAAATAGGCAAATCATGTCATTTTCCGAATTGTGAGCGCTGCGGCAGGCAAGGGCCGGCACAGCATGATGCCCAGAGTCATGGATCCCATGGCGAGGCCCAGCGCAATTCCGTCTGGCAGGCCCAGCAGACTGCAGAGCGTAGCAGTAACCAGCAACGCGACAAGCGGTTTAAGCCAGCTGTTCCAGAGAAGTTCATAGCGGGCAGCGACAGGCAAATCCAGTTCAATCTGTTTACCTGATGTTCCCGCGAGTCGAACGGCGGTAGAAGTCCCGGTAAAACGCACGCCACAGCCATGACAGCCACCACAGGTCGAGGATTCAACTGGCACTGCTGAAGTCGCCAATCGGGGCAGGATATCGGCCAGCAGGACAGTGCGCCCATCATCGGCCGATGGCCCGTGATGATGACAGACAGGCTCCTGCCCAGCGTTAACAGGGAACTGGACGAACTTCCGGGAGGACCCTTCTATTCTGCGGGACTCAGTCATCAGCGTTTTAGCAAGCGTTTCAGTAAATAACGGGTTCGACAGATTCCGCCACACGCCGGGCGGTCTG
>JAQCAK010000308.1 GCA_027621895.1 Pseudomonadota bacterium
AGATGAGCACCTTCAAGCTTCTGTTCCGAGCGCACCAGATCCTCAATCTGCACCAGGAACCAGGGGTCTACCCCCGTCAACTGGTGAATTTCATCGAGTTCAAATCCCTTGCGAATAGCATCCGCCAGATAACGAAGGCGTTCCGCGCTGGGCACACTCAATTCCTTGCGCAGAATTGAGCGCCACTCCTTTTCATCCTCGGCCAGCAGCGGGGTTAAACCATCTATGCCGATTTCCAGTCCTCGCAGTGCTTTCTGCAGGGATTCCTGGAACGTACGGCCGATCGCCATGACCTCGCCTACTGACTTCATCTGGGTCGTGAGGATGTTTTCTGCCTGGGGGAACTTCTCAAAGGTAAACCGCGGAATCTTTGTAACGATATAGTCAATGGACGGCTCGAAAGATGCGGGCGTGATACCACCCGTAATGTCATTGGACAGTTCATCCAGCGTGTAGCCTACCGCCAGCTTCGCTGCCACCTTGGCAATCGGAAAACCGGTCGCCTTGGAAGCCAGTGCCGAAGAACGGGATACCCGGGGATTCATCTCGATAACCACCAGGCGTCCGGTTTCCGGGTGAACCGCAAACTGCACGTTCGATCCGCCGGTCTCCACGCCAATCACCCGCAGGACCTCAATCGAGGCGTTGCGCATGATCTGGTATTCTTTGTCCGTCAACGTCTGCGCCGGGGCGATAGTGATCGAATCCCCGGTGTGCACGCCCATCGGGTCGATGTTCTCGATAGAACAGATGATGATGCAGTTATCATTCTTGTCCCGCACCACTTCCATCTCGTACTCTTTCCATCCCAGCAGAGACTCGTCGATCAGCAGTTCATTCGTGGGCGACAGATCGAGCCCGCGGATACAGATCTCTTCAAAATCTTCCTGGTTGTACGCAATGCCACCGCCGGATCCGCCCAGCGTGAAAGACGGCCGGATCACGCAGGGGAAACCCAGCTGCGACTGAACCTGCCGGGCTTCCTCAAGCGAGTGGGCAATGGCATTTTTAGCTGTCTCGAGACCAATCTGCTTCATGGCCATATCGAACTGCTGGCGATCCTCGGCCTTGTCGATGGCTTCCTTCGTGGCACCAATCAGCTCAACGTTGTACTTCTCAAGGATCCCTTCCCTGGCCAGGTCCAGCGCACAGTTAAGCCCGGTCTGACCACCCATGGTGGGCAGGATCGCATCCGGCCGCTCTTTTGCAATGATGTTTTCAACATGTCGCCAGTCCACCGGCTCGATATAGGTGGCGTCGGCCAGACCCGGATCCGTCATGATCGTCGCCGGGTTGGAATTAACCAGGATAACCCTGTAACCCTCTTCACGAAGGGCCTTGCACGCCTGGGCACCGGAATAGTCGAACTCACAGGCCTGTCCAATCACGATGGGCCCTGCGCCGATGATGAGAATGCTATTGATGTCAGTTCGCTTCGGCATTAGCGGCTACGCTCCCTCATCAGGTCAATGAAATGATCGAATAGAGGAGCAGCGTCATGGGGGCCCGGACTCGCCTCCGGATGCCCCTGGAAACCAAATGCTGGCCGGTCAACCAGGTGAATGCCCTGAATGGTGTCATCAAACAGGGAACGGTAGGTCACTTGCACGTTATCCGGCACTGAGGATTCGTCGATACAGAAACCGTGGTTCTGGCTGGTGATCAGCACGGTGCCATCTTCAAGGTTCTTCACAGGATGGTTGGCACCATGGTGTCCATGCCCCATCTTCTTGGTCTGCATGCCCGCGGCAAGTCCCAGCAGCTGAAGACCCAGGCAGATACCGAAAATCGGCGTATCGGTCTCCAGCAGCGCCCTGATCGCCGTGATGGCGTAATCGCATGGGTCAGGATCACCCGGCCCGTTGGAGAGAAACACACCATCCGGTTGCATCCCCATGATCTCCTGCGCGGTTGTGGTCGCAGGCACCACGGTCAGCCGACAGCCACGATCTGCCAGCATACGAAGTATGTTGCGCTTTACGCCGAAGTCATAGGCAACCACATTGAATTCGAATTCCGACAGAACCTGATGACCAGCACCCATCTGCCAGGAGCCCTCGGTCCAGGCATAGGGTTGCTGTGCGGTGACCTCTTTCGCGAGGTCCATTCCCTTCAGGCCGGCGAAATCAAGTGCAGCCTGCTTCGCCCGCTCAATATCCGCATCAGTAAGATCCGCACCCGCAATAATGGCGCCGTTCTGGGCGCCCTGGTCACGAAGCACACGGGTGAGCTTTCGGGTATCAATTTCGGCGATCGCGACCACATTTCTTTCTACCAGGTAGTCGCCCAGCGACTGCTGGTCCCGCCAGCTGCTGGTAGCCAGGGGCAGGTCGCGAATGACCAGGCCAGACGCAAATATCCCACTGGATTCCTCATCCTCGCTGTTGGTCCGATGTGGGGGTGGGTCAGGGTTACGATCTGCCTGGCGTAGGATGGATCTGTCAGAATCTCCTGATAGCCCGTGATCGCGGTATTGAATACCACCTCACCGACCGACAGACCATCAACACCAATAGCAGTACCCTCGAAGATCATTCCGTTCTCGAGTGCAAGTACTGCGCTGCTGTTCAAGTCTCAGTCTCCGGTTGCTGGTGCTTCAGTGAAAAAATGCTGCTCGAAAAAAAGCGAGAGGGAAGAGGCTTCCATCTCGCTTTCAGATTTGTGCAAACTTTATCGGCGTCATTCTAAGCGCCGCATTCTAATCGAGGTGGTATCAGGTTTCCAGCACATCCTGCATATCATAGACACCGGCGGGCCTGCCGACGACCCAGGCTGCCGCGCGGACAGCTCCCTCGGCGAAGTTCGCGCGACTCTGGGCTCGATGGGTAATCTCGAGGCGCTCTCCCGCGCCAATGAACATCACCGTGTGCTCGCCGACGATTTCACCACCGCGTACCGCGTGATAGCCAATCTCTTCACGGGTTCGCGCCCCGGTCATGCCAGAGCGACCGTTCATGGCAGTCCCGGGCAGGTTCCGGCCTTTTTCAACATATTCACCGAGCGTCAGCGCTGTACCCGAGGGTGAGTCAACCTTGTGACGATGATGCGCTTCCACGATTTCGACATCGACAGTATCCCCGAAAATTCGAGCAGCCATCTCGGCTAGCCGGAAGGTGGCATTCACGCCGACACTGTAGTTACTGGCAAAGACCAGGGGAATATCACGACCGATTTCGTGCAGGCGTGACTTCTGCTCATCGGAAAGGCCCGTGGTACCGATCACCATCGCCAGCCCGGCCTGGTGGCAGGTTTCCAGGTTGGCTGCCGTGGCCGGCGCAACAGTGAAATCAATCAGCACATCCAGGCTGCTGGCGACGCTGGCCAGATCATCACTGACCACAACGCCTGTGGCACCCACACCTGCCAGTTCACCCGCATCGGTTCCCAGCGCAGTGTTGCCGGGTTGCTCGACGGCAGCAGCCAGCACCAGCTGGTTTGACTCGTGGATAAGTGAAACCAGCGTCCGGCCCATCTTGCCGGCTGCACCGACCACACCGACTCTGATTTCCGCCGGCGAGGTTACAGCAGGTGCGGGGTCAATTGGCGTCACGGTAATGATCCTCCGGGAAGAGAGCGCTAGGGGTCAGCGGCGCAGAATAGCATCGCGCCGCTTATTTTCAATGCAGGCTCTCGCAGTACCCCTAGTCAGTGAGGGAATCGATGAACTTCTTCACGCCGTCCATCC
>JAQCAK010000309.1 GCA_027621895.1 Pseudomonadota bacterium
TCGGTCCAGTGATAAATGCCGGGAGTGAACAGATCCTGCTGGATAATCGTGGTGATCGCGTCTGCGATGGATGCCGCATAGGTCGGCGAACCGCGCTGGTCGTTAACCACGCCCAGTTCATTGCGTTCTCCCATCAGGCGCAGCATGGTCTTAACAAAGTTACCGCCCTCCTCGTGGTACACCCAGGCAGTGCGGATGATCATGGATCGTTCCGGCGCCGCGTCCAGTATGTTCAGTTCGCCGGCGAGCTTGGATGCGCCGTAGGCACCGAGGGGGTCGGTTGGATCACCGGGGCGGTACGGGGTGGTGCGGGTGCCGTTGAAGACGAAGTCGGTGGAGATGTGGATCAGGCTGGAGGGTGGTGGGTTGAGGCGCCCGCCACTCGAGACACTCGCAACATATTCCGCCATGATCCTGGGCGCTACAGCATTAATTGCATAAGCCAGCTCAGGCTCTTCCTCGGCACGATCGACCGCCGTGTAGGCAGCCGCATTGATAATGAACCGTGGCTGGTAGCGTTCAAGGGCCGCCTGTACCGCTGCCGGACTCCCAAGATCACAGGCTCCACGGTCCAGGAATACAGCTCCCTGATCGGCCAGCGTCATCTTCAGCGCACTGGCGACCTGACCGGTTGAACCGAATACCAGCACCGTCAAAATCTAGACTCCATGGTATCCACGATACCAGTCAATGAATGCCCGCAGGCCGTCTTCAAGGTCCGTTGCGGGTGCATAACCATAGTCATTCTGCAGCGGCGTGACGTCAGCCCAGGTGTCTTCCACATCACCGGGCTGCATGGGCAGGAGTTCCCGTTTTGCCTTGATCCCCACGATACGCTCAATGGTGTCAACGTAATCAATCAGCCCCACCGGCTGCCCGCGCCCTATGTTATACAGTCTGTTGGCGGCGCCCTCCCCGGTCTGGTCCAGGATACGAACGATCCCCTCAACGATGTCGTCAACGTAGGTAAAGTCCCGGCTGTGATGCCCCTGGTTAAACAGCCTGACTGTCTCGCCGTTCAGGATGGCCTTGACGAAAAGATAGGGCGACATGTCCGGCCTGCCCCAGGGTCCGTACACCGTAAAAAAGCGCAGCCCGGTCATGTTCATCCCGAACTGGTGGTAATAGACATGCGCCATCAGTTCATTGGCAAGCTTTGATGCGGCATAGATAGAGACCGGCCTGTCCACGCGGGCGGTGGTCGAAAAGGGTACAGGTAAACTGTCCCCGTAGACGGAGCTGGATGAAGCATAGATCAGGTGCTGCACACCATGGTCTCGACAGGCATCCATGACTTTCAGGAAACCCATGACATTGCTGTCTACATAGGCCTCGGGATGGTCAATGGAATATCGAACACCCGCCTGGGCTGCCAGGTGAATTACGTGGGTGACCCCATGATCACGGACGAGGCGATCCACCGCACCCGGGTCCTCGATCTCACCCTGCTGGAAATGAAACTGACCGGCGCAATGGTCGGCCAGACTCTGCAGCCTGGCGTGCTTCAGGTTGACGTCGTAGTAGTCGTTGACGCTGTCCATACCCACGACCTGCCGACCCGCATCAACCAGTCGACGAACCGTGTGAAAACCGATAAACCCGGCTGCGCCGGTAACGAGGATCGTCATTCCTTATGCAGTGCGGAACTTCGCCCGATGCCATAGTAGGCCAGGCCATAGTCGTTACAGCGAGCCGGGTTATAGATGTTGCGACCGTCAAAGATGGTCGTCGACTTCAGCTGTTTCGCCAGGCGCCGGAAGTCCGGCTGCCGAAACTGGCGCCATTCCGTCACCACAACGAGTGCATCAGCATCCTCGGTGGCCTCGTAGGGATCATCGACAAACTCCACGCCGCAGCCTTCCAGTACTATCGCGGCTGTCTCCATGGCCTGGGGATCATAGGCGGCCACTCTCGCACCTTTTGCGCTCAGTGCCCGCGCTATCTCAATCGCCGGTGCCGAGCGGACATCGTCGGTGTCCGGTTTAAATGCCAGCCCCCACAGCGCAAACTTCCTGCCGGCCAGGTCATCACCAAACAACCGGGTGATCTTGTCCACCAGGATCAACTGCTGTTGCTGGTTACGGGATTCAACCGCCTCGAAGATCGTGTTGGTCAGCCCGGCCTTGCCCGCCATGTTGACCATGGCCCGCACGTCCTTGGGAAAGCAGGAACCCCCATAACCACAGCCGGGATAGATGAAGGCCGGCCCGATGCGCGGATCGGAACCGATACCCCGACGCACGTTTTCCACATCCACGGCGAATTCATCGCACATCAGGGCAACCTCGTTCATGAACGAGATCTTCGCTGCCAGCATGGCATTGGCGGCATACTTGATCATCTCGGCGTCGCGAACACCGACATACTGGATCCGGTCCTGCTTCTTGGAAAAAGGACCATAGAGTTCATCCATCACGCGTTCGCTGCGCGGGCTGGACGTCCCGATGACGATACGGTCCGGATACATGAAGTCTTTAACCGCACTGCCTTCCCGCAGGAATTCAGGGTTGCTGACCACATCAAATTCAATAGCAACGTTGCGTGCCTCCAGCTCAGCCTGAATGGCCGCACTGACTTCATCGGCAGTGCCCACCGGCACCGTTGACTTGTCTGCCACCACAATCGGATGCTCCAGTGCCTGGCCGATGGACCGGGCCACATTCAGCACATGGGTCAGGTCGGCGCTGCCGTCCTCATTCGGTGGGGTGCCCACGGCGATAAAGATCACCTCGGCATCTTCCAGTCCATCTCGGATATCCGTGGAAAAACTCAGACGGCCAGCCCGGGTGTTTTCAATGACCAGTTCTTCCAGACCCGGCTCATGGATGGGTATCCTGCCAGCCCGCAACTCATTGAGCTTCTGCTCGTCGATATCGACGCAGACAACCTGGTTACCCATCTCGGCGAAACAGGCGCCCGTCACCAATCCGACATACCCCGTGCCAACAATACCCAGTTTCATTTCGCGGACTTGATTCGGTCATACACATAATTGGTGGCTTCCACAAAGCCATCCAGCGAGCCGCAGTCGAACCGGCGACCCTTGAACTTGTAACCCAGCACCATACGTTTCTGGGCCTGGATGTTTATCGAGTCGGTAATCTGCATTTCGCCATTGGCACCTGGCGGCGTCGCACGAATGATGTCGAAAATATCCGGGGTCAGAATATAGCGGCCAATGATGGCCAGGTTGCTGGGCGCTTCCTCCGGCTTGGGCTTTTCTACCATGTTGGACAGCTTGAACAGGCCGTCCTGGATTTCCTTGCCCTCGATCACGCCATACTTGTAAGTCTCATCCGCGGGGACTTCCTCGATGGCGACGATGGTGCACTGGTATTCGTTGAACAGTTTCACCATCTGGGCCAGCACGCCGGGACCCTCTTCATTGATACAGTAGTCGTCCGAGAGAATGACGCCGAAGGGGTGATCACCAACCAGCCGCTCGCCCGTGAGTATGGCATGACCCAGACCTTTCATTTCCACCTGGCGTGTATAGGAGAAAGAACAGGTGTCGATGATTCGGCGGATGTCATCCAGCAACGCTTCCTTGGAGCTGCCGGCGATCTGGTGTTCGAGTTCATACGAGATATCAAAATGATCCTCGATCGCTCGTTTTCCACGACCTGAAATCACCCCGATATCCGTCATGCCCGCCTCAATGGCTTCTTCCACACCATACTGGA